>JAGAPI010000006.1 GCA_017623335.1 Prevotella sp. | reverse complement strand
GGGCTTCACCGTCATATCTTTGTTTGCCTGGGTTACGCTCCACATATTATTATTTTTAATAAACAGGCATTTGCCGTTGTCGTCCTTTGTCAGCGTCATGGTGTTGAATGTGCCCACGAGCTTGCCTTTGTCAGCAGTTTGTTCTGTAGGAGTCTGTATCATTTCTACATTGCTCGCTGTGAATTTAATGCTGTTTACATTGTTATCATTCCGTTTCACAAACACAGGGGTTCCTGCTTCAATGGTTGCTTTTGTGATTTCTGTCAGCGTAATCTTTTCTGAGGGAACCACATTACTCAGCTCATAGAATTTGCAGTTTACACTTGTTGTGCTGATTTCGTATGGCAGGCAGAGCGTAATCCAATCTGTTGACATTGCTCGGGTGTGTATCACTGTTCCTGTTGTTGTAAACGGCACTGGAGCATGATACCAGTTGTTTGTTGCATCGTCGCCAAGTGTTATGTCGGCACTGGTTGTCCAGCTTCCTCCATCCATTGTTATTACTATATCGTCATCATTGGCAGAGTTCAGTTGCTTTATCTTCTTTGGACTCTCTTTTGCCGCTCCTTTGCAGTAGTCGCACACGTGTGAATAACGGTTGGCTGTGCCGTCATCGGGAAAGTCTGCAAATGTGTTGTTCACATAAGAGTGCTCGGTTTTGTTTTTATACCGATTATAACCGTTTCCCACAACAATAGGACAAACATTGTTAGCGGTGTTGGCTTTCAACACGGGGAATTTGTCACCGTCATTCTCTTCCCCACTAAGATTCTGCAACCATGGAGAGGTCTTTGCATTGTCATCCAGTGTGCTATTCCCATTTAGCAGCCAAGCCACTTTCCCGTTTTTGAAATCATCCTTGGGCAGATGTGTGGCAGAGCTACTACTGCTGTTCATATCCATACCAATTCCGCTGTTTGCGGTTCCTTCGGGGTAGTAGCAATTCTCTATTGTGCCATTGTTATTACTTCCACACACTTCGCCGACATTGGAATCATAATCTGTTCTGATTACATTTCCTGCGTTGTAGCAATTCTCTATTGTGCCATTGTTATTACTTCCACACACTCCGCCGATATAGGCGATATCGTAATTATTGTTTCCTCCGCTTACATCTCCTATGTTGTAGCAATTCTTTATTGTGTTAATATTATTATTTCCGCACACTCCGCCAATGCTGGTTCCGTTACCTGTCCCGCTTACAGTAGTTCTTTCGTTGTAGCAATTCTCTATTGTGCCATTGCTATATCCGCACACTCCGCCAACATTTCCGCCTGATTTGCCATTATAAAAATAAGAGTCTTTTACGCCGACATTTCTGATGATGCCGCCATTACCTAAATTGCCGAAAAACCCCACACTTTTTGTGTTATTGTCATTAACATACAGGCCGCTGATGGTGTGGCCCTGTCCGTCGAAAGCGCCAGTGTATTGTTTATAATAATCAGAAGATACTATTGGAGTCCATTGATTTTCTTCGGGCAGTGTTTGTTTTAAATTTCCATTACTATCAAACAATTCATTTCCCGTATTAATATCCGCCGTGAGCACGGCACAAATGGATGTCTGTCCTCCGTTTACCAAAGCGGCAAACTCTAAAAGCTGTTCATAATTCTTAATCTGATAGGGGTTAGTACTTGTACCGTCACCCAGCATAGTGACCGTTCCTGTTTCATTCTCGGCTGCTACTACCCCCCCGCAAGCCGTGGCGCAAGCGCCAGAACGAATAACATCAGCACATACCGTGTAATGTTGTTTGTAGTTTGTCTCATAATTGTTTTTATTTATTTGATTGTTATTTTGTTGCGAATTTACTGCTGCCGGGGCAGCAGCTCACATTAAGCCGTTGCAAAAATAATGAAAAAACGTTATTCTGGCAAATTTTTTGTCCGTTTTTTGTCTTTTTATGGCATTGTTTTCTTGAAAACTTACAAAAGTGTATCTTCTGTATAAGCTCAATAAACTCCATGGGAGCTATTTATGGTGCAACATTGGGTGCAACGTATGGTGCAACGTTTTTACCTACATTGCACCCTGCATGAGCCTTGTGTTTATCGGCGTTTCGGAGGTATTGGGTGCAACGTGTAGCACATCCATCAGCCCTTTGGCATTTTGATAACGACATTGCGGGAGCGTTCCAGCATTCTTCTTACAGCCTGCCGGCATTCATCAGGAATAACTGTTGTTGGTTTCTCTTTGTTTTCCACAACCATCTTTTCAAATCGCTCTGCGGTCTTTCCCGTTAAAACTGGTATTGGATGAATTGCTATTGCCATATTCCGTATATGCTTTTATTGTTTTTGTGTGCAAAGATACGTCTTTTATTTCAAACAGCAAAATATTTTACTGATTTTTTATACTTTTCTCTTGCTTATGGAATCCGCCTTGGCATAGGAAAACCTAAAAATCTGTTAATAGAAAGAGAAAGGTTTGCATGGGTGGAAAAAAAATGTTACCTTTGCACTTTAAAATAGATTGATGTATCAATATGTAAGTATACTGATAATAAAATGAATGTAGCGATAGTAAAATACAATGCGGGAAATGTGTATTCGGTGATAAGTTCGCTGGAGCGTCTTGGTGTGACTCCTGTGCTCACCGACGATGCCGAAATGCTTGCAAAGGCCGACCGCGTGCTGTTCCCCGGACAAGGGGAGGCAAAGGGGGCGATGGAGTATCTAAAGGCTCGCAGGCTGGACGAGGTGATCCGCTCGCTGAGGCAGCCCGTGCTCGGCATCTGCATAGGACAGCAGTTGCTGTGCCGCCATTCCGAGGAAGGCGATGTTGACTGCATCGGAGTGTTTGATGCCGATGTGGTGCGCTTCCGGCCGCAGCGCCATGAAGACAAGGTGCCGCAGATGGGGTGGAACTCGATAGCCGACCTGAAGTCTCCGCTGTTCCGTGGCGTGAATGAGGGTGACTATGTGTATTTTGTTCACAGCTACTACGTACCGCTGTGCGCCGAGACCATCGCCACAACCGACTACATACAGCCTTATTCCGCCGCGCTCTGCCGCGACAATTTTTATACTGCGCAGTTTCATCCCGAGAAGAGCGGTGAGGTGGGAGTGAGGATAATCGACAACTTCTTAAACATTACCGGAAAATGATAGAGCTGATACCTGCAATCGACATAATTGGCGGCGAGTGTGTGCGCCTGACCAAGGGCGACTACGACCGCAAGACCGTATACGGCAATTCGCCAGTGGAAATGGCGAAGCGCTTTGAGAAGGCAGGCTTCAAACGTCTGCACGTGGTGGACCTCGACGGAGCTAAGTCGAAGCACATCGTGAATGTGGACACGCTGAAAGCTATAACCACTGAGACCAGTCTCGTGGTGGATTTCGGCGGCGGCATAAAGACCGACGACGACATAGAAAAAGCGTTCAGCCATGGAGCATCGATGGTGATCGTTGGCAGCGTGGCGATAACCAATAAGGAGCTGTTTGCAGGCTGGCTGGAAAAGTATGGTGCCGACAAGATAATACTCGGTGCCGACGTGCGCCACGGCAAGATATCAATCAACGGATGGAAGGAGGACTCGGCAGAGGACTTGCTGCCATTCCTGAAATACTACATTGACAAGGGAGTGAAAAACGTGCTCTGCACGGAAATATCGAAGGACGGCACACTGGCGGGTCCCGCCACCTTATTATATAAAGAGATTATGGCGGCATATCCCCACATCAATCTCATTGCGAGCGGCGGAGTGTCGTGCATTGACGACATCAAGGCGCTCAACGATGCCGGAATACCGGCAACCGTGTTTGGAAAAGCGATT
>JAGAPI010000066.1 GCA_017623335.1 Prevotella sp. | reverse complement strand
GGAATACTTGTCAAAACTTTTGGAGATAAGAGAAATTTGATGCGTCTGCCCTGCATGAGGTCCTTATCTTCATTGCAGGTTTCAAACGTTATCTCGCACATGGTAGGAGAACTGACGGTGCCCGTGATACGGAACGTACCGTCAGCAGCCACTCCCTCGGCAATGTTATGCCTTCCGTTTTCGCTGGTAGCCACCTTTACAGGTGTGCCCTGTCTCAGTCCGGGAATCCTGCCCTCAATTACAAACTGCTGGGCATTTATGCCGCAAACGCACAGCAGTGCGGCGGCAAAGGAAAAAATCTTTTTCATATATTCTTCATTAACTTCGTTGATTTTCGGCTACACCTCGGGATGGCTCAAGCAAGCTTGGCTCTCCACTCGGTTCGCACGAGAATTCTTCATTCTTCACTTTTCATTCTTCATTTCCAAATAGTCACTCATTGCATCAGGCTTATAAGTAGACACAACAATCTCGCCGTCGCCGTTGAGCAGGATGAGTCTTGGTATCGACGTGATGTAGTAAGCCTGTGCGGCAGGCTCCTTCTGGTCCTTGGCGAGCCACAACTGCGTCCACTCCATCTTTTCCTGCTCCATAGCCTTGCGCCATGTCGGTTCCTTCTCGTCGAGTGAGATGCTCAGCACGTTCAGCTTACCTTTATACCTATTATATAATTCGCGCACGTGAGGGATGGCAGCACGGCACGGACCGCACCACGATGCCCAGAAGTCGATGAAGGTGTATTTGCCCGGCTGCACATAGTCCGACAGATGTTTCACCTGTTTGTCGGTGGTGGTTACGGCAAAGTCGGTGAACTTATTGCTGAGACAGTATTTCAGCATAACGTTAAGCCTGCGCTCTATCTGATTTAGACGTGCGGTGTCGGGACAAGCCTTTACGCTCTCAGCCATGTCGCGGCACTCGGCTGCCGTGTACTCAAAAGGCTTTATCAGCTCCTTGCCGATGAGATGCGCCGATATGTGATAATCGGGATGCTTTGCTATAAAAGCCTTCTTGGCTGCCATCAGCTCGTCGTTTGCCTTTTTCTCCAGAATATCGTAATTGCGTATGGTGTCGGGGTTGCCATTCGACGCAAAATACATCTCCGCTCCCTTATAGCCAATCTGCCTTGCCTTTTGCTCCACCTCGTTTATCTCACGGAGATACTCATCGAGCTGACTCTGTGCCTGTCCTCCGCTCATCTTGACGGCGAGGTTCATGTTGCGCACCTTGCCCAGAGTCTCCATGTTCTGGTCTGAGGCTATGCTGTATGCCGTGTTCTCCATCATCATCCTAATCTCATCGAACACGTCGCCGTAGCCCTTGCGCTTTTCATTATACTTCTGTATATGCAGTTCACACATCGTCGGGCTCTTTACGCTGCCCGTAAGTGTGAACTTGCCGCCGGTGAGCATTGTCTCGGCAATCTTCTTTGATTCCTGTCCCTCAACGTTGGTGAGCACCACACGCATGCTGTCGGGCAGCTGGCTGAAGCTGCCCGTTATGGTAAACGATTCCTGGGCAGCGGTTTCGGCAGCGCCTGCAAATGCAAGCACTGCCGCCGTAATAATAGTTTGTAGTTTTGTCATTTTTTGTATATCAGTTTTTATTATTTTGCATCGCGTACATATCTCACACTGAGAAAGTGCTTGCATGGTGATGAGGCACGCAATACCTGATTAAGTACTGGGGTAATCTTACGGATATAGGCACAACGGTTTGACATTGTGGGGTCGATGGTGGCTGTCCAGTAATAGCCATAGTCGCCTACTCTGTATTTTACATAACTTGCCGTTGACTGTGAGCATAGCTTACCGTTGAAAATCATATTTAGCCCTGTGCCCTCGCTGTCCTGCATCATCAGCTGTGCGGCACCGTTGCGCCAGCCAGTCTTCTCCACGTCGCTGCTGCTCATTCCGAGAGCCTTTTCCAACTCTTTCCAGTCATCATCAGTGGGCAGTCGCCATCCGTCGGGGCAGTTAGCTATTGCCTGGTCGTAAGTGTAGTAGTTGCCGTTAGCAGCACAGAGAGGCTCTTCCTCCTCAGCGTCATACTGGTCTTCAAAATAATACTCTATGTCGTTGTCGGTCATATATGACTGCAGATACCATGGCTCACCGCCGTTGGCATTCTTTGCAGTCCATTCAAGGTTGCCAATCCTCACGTATGGATACTCATTGCCTTCGTCGTCGGTCATAATGCCTGTGGCTGTGGGCTTTACCTGTGGCAGTGTGTTGTCATCATCATCGTTGCATGACACCGTAGTCAGTGCAGTGACAATCACAGCCATTCCCAAAATATATTTTCTCATGTCGTATCTTCCTTTTTATTGTTTTGTCATTTTAACACGAATCCCTGTTGTTCTATAATTTCTTTTAGAGTACGGTATTTCGCCATCATCACGGGATAGTCGCCATAGAGCTCGCTGAATTCCTCCTCAGTGTTGTTTAACACAAGTTCCAGCCATGTGGTGTAGTCCTTCTTCTTATAGTAGAAATAATACGAGTTTCCGCCTGTGAATCCCAATTCCCATAACTCTTCCTGACTTGGCTTGTCTTCCCATCCGAAGTCTTCGTAATCATAGCCGTAATATTGCTCGCAATAGGCATAGAACGGCTTCAGCAGTGGTGATTCGTAATCCAGTTTTCCTTGAATAATATCTATCATCATCGATGAAAAATATTCCTCTGGGGAATCGTAAGCCTCGCCCATGTTCATGCTGATAACCAACGTGCGTGTGCCCAGATAGTTGGTTGCCGTCTCTTTATCTCCATAATAGATATAAGACAGCTCGTTCACCAGCAGATAAGAGAACATCTTAAAGCTGAACCGTGGCAGCAGATACTGCTTTATCAGTGCGGTAGCCTCACGTTGCTCGTCAATGTCGGTGATATACTGGTATTGATAGTCATTTCCACTTGAGCCAATCATGCTCCATCCCGGCTCAATCAGTTCCGGCTGTCCGTTTGTGCTTGTTGTGGTGAGCTTATCGTCAAAAAGCAGGTATGAGCCGGTCTCCTTAAAAAAGTCACGGCGCAGCTGAGCTGTCGCGCTGTTGTCGTCAGCGGCAGGCTCAAATCCATTCACATCTTTGTATGACGGTGTAAGGTCCTCATCCTCACTGCATGCAGTCATGGCTATTGATGCCACGCACAATGCGAGAAGATAATAAAATATCCTATATTTCATAATTGTCTGTTGTTTTTGTTTTTTAATTCTTGTTTACCAGTCCCAATCATCATCCCAGTCGTCATCGCCATCATCGTCTCCGAAGTCGGGGATTACCACGTCAAACGGCTTGCGCTCTGGTCTTGGGTTGCTGCCGATGGAGGGTTGGAAGTCTTTCACTGTCTTAGGTATGTCGAGCGTGTATGCCTCATCGTTCGGCTCAAGACGGTAATATCTTATTTCAGATGGTGCTCTGGAGTAACCCACAAGTTTATATGGTGTCATAGTGTGTACTATTTCCTTGGAAAAAGGATATTTAGCGTCCACCTGATAGCGGCGCAGGTCGAACCAGCGGTGACCCTCGAAGCACAGTTCACGCTCACGTTCCTCACGGATGAAGGTAATCAGCTCGCTGTCCGTAAGACTAACCTTCTCAGCATCCCATATTCTGTTTGCCCTGAGAATGTCAAGCTGGCGGCATGCCTCTGTGTTCTCGCCCTGTTGTGCGAGAGCCTCT
>JAGAPI010000065.1 GCA_017623335.1 Prevotella sp. | reverse complement strand
TATCTTGACCGTAAAGAGGCTCGCAAGATGGACCGC
Source organism: Prevotella sp. (assembly GCA_017623335.1). The sequence continues at coordinate 3,125 of JAGAPI010000065.1, read as the reverse complement.
TACACCCAGCTGGCTCTTATCGCAGCACAGCAGGCTGTTGAGGACAGCGCTCTTGACCTTGAGACTGTAGACAAGACCCGCGTCGGTGTTGTCACGGGCGTAGGCATCGGCGGCATCAAGACCTTCGAGAACGAGGTGATGTACTACGGCAAGAACGAGGAAAAGGGACCTAAGTTCAATCCTTTCTTCATACCGATGATGATTGCCGACATCGCTTCAGGCCATATCAGCATCAAGTATGGTTTCCACGGTCCTAACTATACCACCACCAGCGCCTGCGCATCGTCGAGCAACGCCCTTGCCGATGCATTCAACCTTATCCGCCTGGGCAAAGCCGACGTTATGGTGACAGGCGGTGCCGAGGCTGCTGTATGCGCAACAGGTGTGGGCGGCTTCAACGCCATGCACGCACTGTCAACACGCAACGACAGCCCTGCCACAGCCAGCCGCCCGTTCAGCGCAAGCCGCGACGGATTCATCATGGCAGAGGGTGCGGGTGTGCTCATCCTTGAGGAGCTGGAGCACGCCAAGGCTCGCGGAGCAAAGATCTACGCCGAGATGGTTGGCGCAGGCATGAGTGCCGATGCCCACCACATCACAGCCAGCCACCCGGAGGGCCTGGGCGCAAAGCTCGTGATGGAGAACGCGCTTGAGGATGCCGGCTTGAAGCCAGAGGACATCGACTACATCAATGTTCACGGCACATCAACCCACGTTGGCGACATCTCTGAAGCAAAGGCTATCAAGCAGGTGTTTGGCGACGCTGCCTTCAAGCTCAACATCAGCTCTACCAAGTCTATGACCGGCCACATGCTCGGCGCTGCCGGTGCCGTGGAGGCAATGGCAACCATTCTGGCTGTAAAGAACGACATCGTTCCTCCTACCATCAACCACGAGGACGGCGATGAGGATCCGGAAATAGATTACAACTTGAATTTCACATTCAACAAAGCACAGAAGCGTGAGGTACGCGCTGCCATCAGCAACACCTTCGGCTTTGGCGGTCACAATGCTTGTGTAGTATTCAAGAAGTATGCTGAATAAAAGTAACATCATAGACAAGATAAGGCTCCCTTTCCGAAAGGAAAAGGAGCTTTTTTCCGCTCTTTACAGAGTTACGGGGCTATATCCGCGCAACATCAAATACTACAAGACCGCGCTGATGCACAAGAGCATGCGCAGCCGCAACGAGAAAGGCAAGCCCGTGAACAACGAGCGTTTGGAATTTCTCGGCGACGCTGTGCTCGATGCCGTCGTGGGCGACATTGTGTTTCAGCATTTCCCCGGCAAGCGCGAAGGCTTTCTCACCAACACCCGCAGCAAGCTCGTGGCACGTGAGACGCTCGGCAAGCTGGCATGCGAGATGGGCATCGACCAGCTGGTGATGATGGCAGGCGACGTGAAGCCCCACCACAACAACTTTGTCAACGGCAATGCCTTCGAGGCGCTTGTGGGCGCCATCTATCTCGACCGCGGCTACAATGCGTGCATGAAGTTCATGCAGAAACGCATATTGCAGCACCTCATCAATATTGACAAGGTGGCATACAAGGAGGTGAACTTCAAGTCGAAGCTGCTGGAATGGTGTCAGAAAAACCGGGTGAACATGGAGTTCACGCTGCTGCGCCAGACCACTGAGGGCAGCAACAGCCCCGTATTCGAGTGTCAGGCTGTGATTGAGGGAGTGAAGGGTGCCATAGGTAAGGGCTACACAAAAAAGGAAAGTCAGCAGCTGGCTGCAAAGGAGACACTGCGCCGCCTTCGCCGCGAGCCGCAATTCATCGACGAGGTGTTTGCCGCAAAGGGCAACCGTACAAAGATGGAGGAATCACCCGTATCTGTGGCTCCCGACCCCGAGGAGTCAAAAACCGACTTCATAATCCCCAGCAAGACCGAGGATGCAAAAACAGAGATTAAATCAACCTGGACCAAGACATTAAAAGACAATGGCACAAAAGCTCCCCAAGCCCATAAGAGCAAGAAAAGCTCAATAGAGGATGAAGTGTTTGATAAGGATTTTGACTTGAGCGACATCACAGCAATGCCTAAGGAGGAGAGCCGTGAGGATATCATAGCCGCAGCTGAGGCAAAGGCTTTTTCTGAAGCAGGGTAAGGCTCATCATCAATCTGAAACACATGCGGTATAGTGCCGTTTTATTAATCTGCGCCTGAAATTTGTAATAATATGAATTTCAGGCGCAGAATTCTACTGACTATATTTGCTTAACACATTTAATTTCTGTTTACAGAAAACAGCCGGGATTACCGCAATCCACGGTTGCGGAGCGTAACATTAAGAATCTTAATGTACTTGTCAAGTTGTGACTGTGTGAGGATGTACGACATGTTGGTGAGATTCTGCTCCACGGCATAGTCAACCATAGCAGGGCGCTCGTCCTTGTCGGCATTTGCGGCAATAAGCATCTCGGTATTGAATATTGTGTTTATGTCTGCCACACTTTCCTTTTGGTCTCTGTTTAAATCAAGTGCCTGCGCCAAGGCATCAATCTTTATATCCATTCCGTATGCCGCCACGCTGTCGGTGTTCTTCGTTTCTTCTGTGTCGGCGTGACATCCCGTTGACAAAATGCACATTGCCATAACAATAAAAATAATCTTCTTCATAACTGTTTCCCTTTCTCTCAATTTTTTTCTTTCTTAAACTCTTTTATCATCCTTGCATCCACATAAATGTTATCCTGAGTGGTGCATCTGTTTTACTGTCTTTCTTGGGTGCAAAGTTATGATGTTTTTTCGTTATTAACAAGAAAAAAGCCATATGTGTGCGAACACATAGCCTTTTATTGACTTCTATCAAATATTTTGGGAAAAACTGATTTAGGTTAAAATGGCACCTAAATCAGGTGTATTCTTCACCATTTTCCTTCCAACATCACCAATGCCCGGTTCTCGGCAGCCTCCATTATCTCGCGCTCGCCGGGACCTTTGTCGTTGATTCCGCAAAGATGGAGAATGCCATGGATAATCACTCGGTGAAGCTCCTCGTCGTATGCCTTGCCAAACTGCTCGGCATTGGTGCGCACAGTGTCGAGACTTATCACAAGGTCGCCGTTGATGGTATCGTCCTCGTCATAATCGAAAGTGATGATGTCGGTATAGTAGTC
>JAGAPI010000064.1 GCA_017623335.1 Prevotella sp. | reverse complement strand
GGCGTTGGAGAATGAGGACGGGCTTAAAGCCTGTGACTACGAGATGCACCTGCCAAAGCCGTCTTACATGTGGGTTACTCTGCAGAATATGAGCCGTGAGTGTCGCGACCGTGAGTTTGCTCTCATCATAGGCAGCGACAACTGGCTGGATTTCAGCAGATGGCACCGTGCCGATGACATCATCCGCCACTATAGAATCATTATCTATCCACGTCCCGGCTATCCTGTAGACAAAGCCGCGCTGCCTGCGACGGTGACGCTTGCCGACACACCGTTCATTGACATCAGCAGCACAGAGATAAGGCGCAGGATGTCAGCGGGCGAGGATTATTCACAGCTTGTGCCGCCCGTAGTGGCAAAGATGCTGGAAGAGAACCGGGGAAGACTCTGAAACACGGAGAACTATGAACAAAAGATTTTTGAATATTCAGATAACAGCCTACAAGGCACTAAGCCTGATAACAAAGCCCGTTGAGCGCAACGGGGCTTTCATGGTGTTTCTTTTCACCTTATTATATATATGCAGTCAGCTTGAGATTCCAGACATCAAGGGCTACAAGCCATACACTTACGCCGGTGTGGAGATTTTCACCGACCTATATATAATATGTGTAATCCTTACGCTGCTGCCCAAGAAGGCAAGACCGTGGCTGCGGGCGATGCTCTATCTCATAATCTATCCGATAGTGATTGTCGACATGTTTTGTTTTGTGAAGTTCGACTCCACTATCTCTCCCACAATGTTGCTTCTGCTCAGTGAGACCAACACCAGCGAGGCTACGGAGTTTTTTGAATCCTATCTCTCTGCCGATGTGCTTATGTCACCTGTGGGGCTGACGCTCCTCGTTGCCTTGCTGCACATTCTGTGGAACGTGCTGAAGCGCCATCATAGCTTCAAATGGACAAAGACGGTAAGGAAAAAGTTATCTGCCTTTGCCGACAAACACGCCTTTGCGCTAAAGATTTACGGCGGAGCATGCCGTGTGTTTGGTGCTCTGATGATTATATATTACATCGTTGCCAACTTCGAGCCGATGATGGCAAATAAGACCGCCATGCACCGTCTGTTCACACGTGACACCATTGGAGAGGTGGAACATGAGCTGACCAGACGTGACAAGGCACAGCTATACAGTGCTCCACAGCGGCTTGTCTTCAGCATCTACAGCAACGAACTTGCCTCGGTGCAGGTGGAAAGGCTCATCAGCGGCATCAACGATGTAAAAGTTGACAGTTGCTCGTTCCGAAGTCCAAACATTGTGCTGATAATCGGTGAGAGCTGCAACCGCCGTCACTTCCAGCTTTACGGCTACGACAAGCCGACCACGCCGCTGCAGGTGAAACTGGCAAAACAGGGACGGCTCATCCCGTTCTCCGATGTGGTGTCGCCATGGAATCTCACAAGCTTTGTGTTCAAGCATATCCTGTCGCTCTATGCCGTGGGCGACAAAGGCGAGTGGTGCGACTATCCGCTGTTCCCTGAGCTGTTCCGCAAGGCAGGCTATCAGGTGGCGTTCATCACCAACCAGTTCTTGCCGCAGGCTGGTGAGCAGGTCTACGACTTCAGCGGAGGCTTTTTCCTTAACAATCCCAAGCTGTCTGCCGCACAGTTTGACATACGCAACGCCAGTCTTCACCGCTTCGACGACGGAGTGCTTGCCGACTACGACAGTCTTGTGGCAAAAACTCACGACAAGATTGAGGCTGAGGGGCGCGGCACGCTCACCATCCTTCATCTCAAGGGGCAGCACACTCTGTATGGCGAGCGTTATCCTCTGAAAACCCGCCGTAAGTTCCGCTACAAGGAATATACCGACAAACTCTCCAAGCGTCACCGTTTCATTCAGGCTGACTACGACAACGCCACGGCATACAACGACTCTATCGTACATCAGGTGACTGAGCGTTTCAAAGACCGCGACGCCATCGTGATATATATGCCCGACCACGGCGAGGAGTGCTATCTTAATGATAAACCGATATTGGGTCGCAACCATTCTGCACAAGTGACCTACGACCTTGCCCAGGAGGAATTTCACATACCTTTCTGGATATGGTGCTCAAAGAAATACGTAAAGGCGCATCCCGAGATATTCAGGCAGATAAAGCAGGCAAAGGACAAGCCGTTTATGACCGACAACATTTCGCAGCTCTTGCTCTATCTTGCAGGCATCGACTGTCCGTGGAGCCGTCCAGCCGCCAATCCGCTGAGCGAAGACTATGACGAACAACGTCCACGGGTGATAAAGAACACAGTGGACTACAATACACTGAAACCATCAAAAGAACCAAACTATGACAGAGACTTCAAAATTGTTAAGTAGGACAGAGTGTTCCGCCATGCGCGGCATCGCCATCCTTGCGATAATGCT
>JAGAPI010000005.1 GCA_017623335.1 Prevotella sp. | reverse complement strand
GGCTGAGGCGCGGATGCACTATAGGATAGTGGTCGCGATGATTTTCATAGGCAGGATTGACAGCCTTCATTCCAAAGTCGAAACGCACAATGAAATAGTCGAAGTTCAGGCGCACTCCGGCTCCGTAGCCCACCGCTATCTGCTTCCAGAACTCATCAATCTTGAACTGTCCGCCGGGCTGTTCTTCGTAATTGCGCAGTGTCCAGATATTGCCGGCATCAATGAACACGGCACCATTGAACTTCCAGAACAGATGGGCGCGATACTCCATGTTGAGGTCGAGCTTCAGGTCGCCGGTCTGGTTGATAAAGTCGATATTTCCGTCGGTGCCCCGGAACTTTCCAGGACCAAGTGAGCGCACACTCCATCCACGCACGCTGTTGGCACCTCCCGAGAAGTAACGTTTCTCAAAAGGCAGCACCTTGCTGTTGCCGTAGGGATAGGCAATGCCCAAGGCGGCATGAAGCACAAGCTGGCTGTTGTAGTCAAGCCTGATGTTGCGGGTGTAGTCAATGTCCGCCTTGGCATATTGGGCAAAGGCGATGTTCATCACGCGATACTGCCCTAATTCGTTCTTCGATGTGTTTGCCAGTTTTGCAAATGCTCCGAGCAGATTGCCCGCCGATTCAAGGTTGAGCTTTATCGCGCGCGTACCATTATTATATATATAGCCCAGTCCCAGCTTCATGATAAGCATGTTCTCGTAGTTATAGCGCAAAATGGCATTGCGGTTGTTGTTGTCCTCAAGATAGTCCTTGCGGAATGTCTCCGAAATCCATGGCATATACACATAGCTCATGTCGATGAGGTCCACCTGATAACGGTCGTGGTGACCGGCGTTTGCCCACTTGTATTTCAATGCGGCATTGAGCACACGGCGGTGATATTCCGGACGGTTCTGGTTGTCGTACATCACCGATAGCTGTGTGCTCATGTCAGAACGTTGCAGAAACTTTGTGCTTGCAAAAGGCAGAAGAAAGCGCGGAAACGACAGTCTCGCCTCCACTCCATATTCCACAAAGTCGGAGTTGCTGTAGCCCTCTAGTCCATGTATCGCCTCATAGGCTCCACGCACCTGCACGCTCAGCAGCTCACTTCCCCTGAACAGGTTGCTGTTCTGATATGTCAGCGATGCGGCGGCTCCCAGGTCGCCGGCAGTATTGGTGCCTTCAGGTTCAAAGCTGATTGTATGAGGTTTGTTGGTGCTTACCTGAATGTTACAGTCGAGAATATTGCCTGGACACTCCTTAAAATCGATGTTCGTGTATCTCACAGCCGACAGTCTGCCGAAGTTGTTGTATGTATTCTGCAGGTCATTCGAGGAATATGGCATCCCCTCGTGCAGACTGGTGTTGTTGCGCAACACTCTCGGGCGCAGGTGCATCTTGTCATCGGCATAGCCGTCGACAGTGACGCCGGGTATGTATCTTATTTTGCCTATACGGTAGAAAGGATGCAGCGTGTCCGCCACCGCATGTGTACGGTAGGGCATAAGGTGAAGCGTGAGGTTAATGCTGCTGTCACCCCTCAGCGTATCGGCAGTGTAGCTGATAAAGTCCTTATTGAACTTGTAATAGCCATTGTTCAACAATATGTCGGTGATGTGCTTACGCTCATCGTTCAACCTGTTCACATTGAATCGCATTCCGTCTGTCAGTCTGTTCTCTGTCACGCCCTTTTGCGCCAGCGTCCGGGCTACCACCGAGTCACGTATGTCGTAGCTCACACCTTTTATATAAAAAGGGTTTCCTGGATGAAGCGTGTATTTCACCCGGGTCTTCTTGGTTCCTAACGTCACGGTGTCGGCATCCACTGTGGCATGCAGATAGCCCTGGTTCTGAAGGGCTGTACGAAGGTCCATGCAGCTGCGCATGGTTTTCAGCGAGTCGTATATCACAGGTTCCTCGCCCATGCGCCTAAGCACACGGTTTATCCACACGGCGCTGTCGCGCCCAGAGAGCGAATAGGTGGAGAGCGGTATTTTAAATGCGCCAAACCAGCGCGAGTTGCCACGCTGGTGAACATACGACTTCAGCTGCCCGACATTTATGTCAGGATAGTTGCCGTCGACCTCTATTTTGATGTCGTCAAGCAGCATGTCGCCGTCAGCCACATACTTTGACGGTGAACATGCCTCTAATAGCACCAATACTGCAAATATGAGAATATATGTTATGCTACGCATGAAAAATCTGAGAAATAATGTGCAAAGTTAAGAAAAAATCTGTAACTTTGCAAAAGAAACGGATTTTTTCAACATTTTAGATACAATAAATTGAGCATGATAAGCAAAAATCAACTGAAACTGATACATTCTCTGGAGCAAAAGAAGTACAGAACACAAAACAGCCTCTTTGTGGCTGAGGGTCCCAAAACAGTGGGTGACCTGATGCGGCGAATGCAGCCGAAAATGATTTTTGCCACACAGGAATGGCTCGACAGAAATTCTGCCGACGGAATCCAGACCGTATGTGTGAGCGAGGGTGAGCTGCGCCAGATTTCCTTCCAGCAGCATCCGCAGGAGGTCCTGGCACTGTTTCCCCTACCAGCTCCCTCTCATGCCGCTGATGCCAAAAATAATATCATTCTTGCCCTCGACGGAGTTCAGGACCCCGGCAACCTCGGTACGATAATACGCATTGCCGACTGGTTTGGCATCGACACCATCCTGTGCAGCCAGAACACCGCCGACGCATTCAGTCCCAAGGTGGTGCAGGCGACCATGGGCAGCATAGCACGGGTGAATATTGTCTACTGTGACCTTGTGCAGACGCTCACCGCCATTGCGGCAGACGGCGTGCCTGTCTACGGCACCCTGCTCGACGGCAGCAACATCTATAGTCAGAAGCTCACCGCCAACGGCGTAATAGTGATGGGCAACGAGGGCAACGGAATATCCGAGCCCGTGAGGGCACTCGTGACCCGCAAGCTGCTCATACCCTCATTCACAAAAAGTGACGACCATGCCGAAAGCCTTAATGTCGCTATCGCCACAGCCGTCACATTGAGTGAGTTTAGAAGATAGTTTGCACGAGATTTCTTGAATATGCCTTCAACAGCCATTTCCAAACTGGTATAACCTCAATGTCGCCATATGAATCAGTAATAGTCTCTATAATTGTTAAGGTGATACCTTTCTTCTGCAAAGGTACATATTATTTAATGAACTTACAAAAAAAATGCCGTTTTTATTTAATCCATTAAACAAAAACGGTATTTTTAACATTTAAAGCGGCAATAAACACACGAACAGTGAAGGGTTATGCTTACGCAGTCCACTGATATCACTCCGGCACGGCAAACTTATTGCCGCTGGTCTCTATCAGCTTCTTCTTATAGCTGGCAGGATAACCGGGACGGGTAACCCTCACTGGCAGTCCCTCCTTTGTCATCTTGAACACTCCGCGGCTGGTTTCAGGACGCACGGTCATGTCATTGTGCTTCACAATTAGATAGGTGGCAAGGTTGCGCCATGCCGCCAGCATCTCCTCAGCCCTGTCATGCGAGTATTTGCTGAGATAAGTCTTTGCCTTGGCTGGCGACTCCTTATAGAGAGCCATAGCCTCATCCTCCACGGCTTTCTGATTCTTGAAATAAGAATTGTCGAGCGAGTCGCGCACAATCTTTAGGTCGTCGAACATCTGGCTGTAACGAGGATACACCATGTTACTCACCCAGTTGCACACCCAGTAGGCATTGTCCATTGAGAAGTGTGTGCCGTCGGCTCCCGGAGTGTTGTAACAGCGCGGAGCTTTTTCCACACAGCAGTAAACTGGCGTAAACGCCACCATATTGCCGTCGTCGTTGCCATACCACAGGATGCCGCCAATCTCATTGGGCAGCCACGAGCGCATCTGGCTCACATACACCGAGCCCGTCTGCTGAGTGCTTATCGGACGCTCGTTGAAGTACGACTTGTCGCCATCCTTGTAGAAAAGCGGTGTCGGACGGTAGGGCATCTCCCATATACCGCCGCCCATGTCGCCGTCGAGAGCAAACGGTGTTCCCTCGTAGTGGTCGCGCATGGCACGCTCAACGTCAGCCACCGACAGTTTCTTGTTAGGCACAATCCACAGGGGCATCGGCTCGGCATCCTTCTTAACACCAGCCGCATAGTCAACATACTTGTCCATGCCGTCGCCATACATGTTGAAATAGCTCCACACACGCGCCTCGCACGCCCTGCGACCCGAGAAGTCGGGAGCAGCGTATGCGGCGTTAAACGAGAAGTCGGCATCCTTGCCGCTGTACCATCCCATCTTGCGGGCATAGCTCACCACGTTCTTCGAGCACATCACATTCTTCTTGTCTTTTTGGTTGAATGTGGTGATGCGGCTCTGGTTGGCATGGGCGCAGATGCAGTCGTCGGGCACACGTAGCGCCACCCACACACACTGCTTGCTGCCGGGGCCGCAGCCCATCATGTCCATTATCCACGCCTCGTTGGGGTCGCAGATGGTGAAGGTCTCGCCCTCACTGTTATATCCGTAGGTCTCTGCCAGGGTGGTGAGCACCCCTATCGCCTCTCTCGCCGTCTTCGAGCGCTGCAGCGCCAGGGCTATCATCGAGCCGTAGTCCAGCAATCCCGTGGTGTCGCACATCTCCTCACGTCCTCCGAAGGTTGTCTCGCCTATCGTCACCTGATACTCGTTGATGTTGCCCACCACGTTATAGGTCTCAGCAGCCTCGGGAATCTCGCCCATATACTTGCCGTTCTCCCAGTTGTAGATTTTGCGCATCTCACCCTTGGCATGCTTCCCTGCAGGGTAAGTCTGCAGCTTGATGAACATTCCATAGTCGTCGCACGAATATGTGCACATCACACTTCCGTCCGCACTCGCCTTCTTGCCCACAATCAGGTTAGTGCATGCCATTGCTCCGGCTGCCGCCGACAACAGTAAACTCAAAATAGAAATCTTTTTCAGCATATCATCAGTTTTTCCTAATTCTTAAACGAATGTATCGGTGCTGGGATTCTTCCCTTACGGTTAATGAAATCGGCACAGCTGAACTTGTTTACCGGCATTATCGGCGCATAGCCCAGCAAACCTCCAAACTCCACCCTGTCGCCCACGCCCTTGCCTATCACCGGTATGATGCGCACAGCCGTGGTCTTCTGGTTTATCATTCCTATTGCGCTCTCG
>JAGAPI010000063.1 GCA_017623335.1 Prevotella sp. | reverse complement strand
CTCTATGTTGCTTACGTTTTCTATCGGCGATACGAAGTCGAAGGTTATGCCGCCATTGGCTATTCTTATGTTCTCGGCATGGAAGTCACCCTCATCGCGGCTGTACTCATAGCGGCGCACACCGTCCTGCAGCTCGTCCTTCATTTCCAGTCCCTTGCGTATTATCAGCGCACCTCCTGGCTGTATGAGGGTGGAGTAGTGGTGGAAACTCTCAAGATAGGCATCTTTTGTGCCGTATATGTCGAGATGATCGGGGTCTGTTGATGTTATGACGCTCATCCACGGGCGCAGCCAGTGAAAAGAGCGGTCGAACTCATCGGCTTCTATCACCACATATTCGTCGCTGCCGAATATATAGTTAGTATTGTAATTCTTTGATATGCCGCCCAGGAAGGCATTGCATCCCACATGACTTTGGTGCATTATATGTGCACACATTGTCGATGTCGTGGTCTTGCCGTGGGTGCCTGCCACACACAGTCCTTTCATGCTGTGGGTCAGAGTGCCGAGCACTTGGGCACGCTTCTGCACCTCAAATCCGTGACTGCGGAAATAGCACAGCTCGGTGTGCTCGGCAGGTATTGCCGGTGTATACACCACAAGACAGTTGTCCTTGTTGAGACATTCCTGCGGAATCATTGCCACATTATCCTCGTAGTGTATCTGCATACCTTCCTTTATCAGCTGTGTGGTGAGTGCCGAAGGTGTCTTGTCGTAACCTGCCACAACAATGCCTTTCTTAATGAAGAACCGTGCAATGGCGCTCATGCCAATGCCGCCGGCTCCTACAAAATATATTGCCTTTATATCTTCTGTCTTCATTTTAATCAGTGTTTAGTGTTTAGCGTTCAGTTAGGGCTATCACCTCTTCGGCTATTATCCGTGCGCTGTCGGGAAGCGCCAGTTTCAGAATATTTTCTGTGAGTCCGGCAAGCATAGCCTCGTCATTTACAGTCTTGAGCGCCAGCGGCAACAACTGCTGCGCTGCATCGGAGTCCTTTACGAACATGGCTGCATCGCGGTCGGACAGTGCACGTGCGTTCTTGGTCTGATGGTCTTCTGCCACATTGGGCGACGGAACAAGAATCACCGGCTTGCCTATGAGGCAGAACTCGGATATGCTGCTGGCCCCAGCACGGCTCACCACGAGGTCGGCAGCCTTATATGCCGCAGCCATGTCGCTGATGAAGTCGGTCACGATGAGGTTTTTGGGCTGACGGTCCTTCAGCTGCTCCTTTATGCTGTTGAAGTAGTATTTGCCTGTCTGCCATATAAACTGCACGTTGTCCTGAGCCGCCTCCACCATGTCGATGTGCTGCAGTATGCTCTCGTTTACGGTACGTGCCCCGAGACTGCCGCCGATTATGGTGATTGTCTTCTTGTCGGGGGCAAGTCCGAACTGCTTGCGTGCATCCTCACGGCTGACGGTGCTGTTGAGCAGAGCCTGGCGCACAGGATTGCCGGTCTTAATTATCTTGTCGGCAGGGAAGAAGCGCTCCATGCCGTCGTATGCCACACATATCTTGTCGGCACCCGATGCCAAGACCTTGTTGGTCACTCCGGCGTATGAGTTCTGTTCTTGTATGAGACAGGGAATGCCCATCTTGTGGGCGGCGTTGAGGGTGGCGGCACTTGCATAGCCTCCCACTCCCACTGCAGCCATGGGCTTGAAGTCCTTAAGTATTTTCTTTACCATGCGCTTGCTCTTTAGAAAGTCGAGCATCACGCCGATGTTCTTTGGCGACCAAAGGGGGCGGATAAGTCCACGGACAGGCAGCCCCACAATCTCATATCCTGATTGAGGCACCCGCTCCATCTCCATGCGCCCTAATGCTCCAACAAACAGAATCTCTGTGTCGGGGCGCAATTCTTTTATTGCATTGGCAATCGACACTGCCGGGAAAATGTGTCCGCCTGTGCCGCCTCCGCTGATAACTATTCTCAGTTGCTTATCCATATTGTATGTTTTTTTTGTTTTCTTATATTCTATGTCTCTAATTTGCCGTGGCCGTTTCCGTTTTGGCTTCCTTTGCGTTTATTCTCTTTTTTGCCGTGCGGCTTATGCTCAGTATTGCTCCTATGTAGATGCAGTTGATTATGGTGGATGTTCCGCCCTTGCTCACTAATGGCAGCGGCTGACCTGTGACGGGAGCCAGTCCCACAGCCACGAGCATGTTGAATATAGCCTGAGTTACAAGCAGCAGCGCCAGTCCAATAGCAAGCAGCGCCGGGAAACTGTTCTCGCAGCGGTTGGCTATGCTTGCCGTGTGGAATAGCAGTATCACATAGAGGAATGCTACGAATATGGCGCCGCCGATGCCCATCTCCTCGATGATTATGGCATAGATGAAGTCGGAGAATGCCTGTGACAGGAAGTCGCGCTCCACCGAGTTGCCGGGTCCCACGCCCTTGATGTTGCTCGACACAATGGCAATGTTGGCGTGTCCCACCTGAGCGTCGGCGTCGAGGTCGAACTTGCTCGGTGGTATATTCTCATCGTTTGAAAACTTGTATATTCTTTTTTTCCATGTGCTGAAGCGGTGGAATACTTTGTCCACAGCCGATTTCTCAGTTTGCTTCACCTCAATCTTGTCTTCCTTATGCAATGCGCTGTTTTCCTCCTTTTCCACGTCACCGCCAAGAATAAGCACAAGTGATACGAAAAGCACCACAATTCCTCCGCCAATACCGGTGAGCCATGCAAGCTGCTTTACCGGCACCCGCCCGATAATCATCATGAAATACACCACTCCGAAGAGCAGTATTGCCGTTGACAGGTTTTCGATGCCTATCAGGAAACAGAATATACCTGTGAGCACCATTATATATTTGAATGCCATACGGTCGGCACCGCTGTCGGTCTGCAGTGTGCTCAATATCTGCGCTTCGGCAAGTATCATTGAGCCCTTTGCTATTTCCGAAGGCTGGAAACCGAATAGGGTACGGTTGGCACCATTGACATTCTCGCCGATGAAGAGCACACACACCAATGTTACCAGCGAGAAAAGGAGCATGGCTGGAGTGAACAGCTTGAAAAACCTGCACGGGATGTTGGTCACGATAATAGCCATGATTAGTCCTGCTATCATTGTGCTGCCATGTTTTGCAATCGGGGTGATATAGTCGTTGCTCTTATAAGTCAGTCCGCTTGAGGCGCTGAACACCTCAATGATACTGATCATACATAGGAAGAAAAATACCATCCAGATGACCTTGTCGCCTTTAAATATGTTCCCTATTTTCTGGTTCATTTCTTAAATTAATAGAGAATAATCCTATTTGTTTTCTTTCAGTTTCTTAAAGTTCTCCTTAAACTGCTCACCGCGGTCTTCCATGTTCTTGAACAGGTCGAAGCTGGCGCAGCACGGGCTCAGCAGTACCGTTTCGCCAGGCTTTGCCAGCTCGTGGCATGCCTTCACGCAGTCTGCCATGCTGACAGTGTCGGCTATGGGCAGGTTCAGGTTGTCGAATGAGCGGTGCAGCTTGCTGTTGTCCACACCGAGGAACACCAATGCCGAGCACTTCTCTTTCACCAGTGGGGTGATTTCATTATAGTCGTTGCCTTTGTCCACACCTCCGAGTATCAGCACACACTTGCCCTTGATGCTTTCCAGGGCAAAGTAACATGCGTCCACGTTTGTGGCTTTCGAGTCGTTGATGAACTCCACGCCGTTCACGCTGCCTATTTTCTCCAGACGGTGCTCCACGCCGGGGAAGTTCTTGATGTTCTCAATGATCACGTCCTCGGCAATGCCGGCTTTCTCGCAGGCTATCTTTGCCGCCATCATGTTGTATATGTTGTGGCGTCCCTGCAGGCAGCACTCGTCCTGATTCAGTGTGAAGTCGCTCTCAGAGAACGGGCACAGCTCGCCGCCGATGTCGCTGCGCTTCTTCAGTTCCTCAGCTATTATCGGGTCGCCGCTCCAGTAGATAAACGCATCGTCCTTGGTCTGGTTTTGGGTTATGCGCATCTTTGCGTCGGTATAGTTCTGCATCTTGAAGTCGTAGCGGTCAAGATGGTCGGGAGTGATGTTGAGCAGTATTGCGATGTCAGCCTTGAAGTCGTACATGTTGTCGAGCTGGAACGAGCTGAGCTCAATCACATACCACGGGTGTGGATTCTCAGCCACCTGCAGTGCCAGTGAGTTTCCTATGTTGCCGGCAAGTCCCGCGTCTATTCCCGCCTTTGTCAGTATGTGGTAGATGAGGCTGGTGGTTGTGGTCTTGCCGTTGCTGCCCGTGATGCAAATCATCTTCGAGTCGGTATAGCGTCCTGCAAACTCAATCTCGCTTATCACGTGTATTCCCTTGGCGGCAATCTTCTGCATCATGGGTGCAGTGAATGGAATGCCGGGACTCTTTATCACCTCATCGGCGGCAAGTATCCGCTCCTCGGTGTGGTGACCCTCCTCCCACTCAATGCCGTGGTTGTCAAGCATTTTCTTGTATGTATCCTTTATCTTCGACATGTCCGACACAAACACGTCGAATCCCTCTTTCTTTGCCAGTACAGCTGCGCCGCATCCGCTTTCAGCCGCCCCGAGTACAACTATCTTTTTCATCTTTTTTTTTATTGTTGTAGGATGGGTAGGAGTTGTAGGAACTGTAGGATGGGTAGGATTTTTCCTACTTTTTCTAATTTCCTTACTCTTCCTAATACTCTTACTTCTCCTACTCTTCCTATTCTCTTATCTAATCTTCAGTGTAATTATCGTCAGCGCCGCGAGGATTATCGACACAATCCAGAAGCGGTTTACTATCTTCGACTCGTGGAACACTCTTACCGGTCCGCGGAACACATACTTGCAGCCGTCGATGAGCTGTTCCTGCTGTGTGCGGAAGGCATCGTGGATAGGCGTGCGCTTAAACAGCCTTTGCTGCACTCCGCGGCGTTTGCCCAGTTTGAAATAATACACCTGAAGCATCACGCTCAGGCTTTCCACGAAGAATATTCCGCAGAGTATGGGGAGCATCAGTTCCTTGTGGATAATCACCGCGCACACTCCGATAATGCCGCCGATGGTCAGGCTGCCCGTGTCGCCCATGAATATCTGTGCGGGGTAGGCATTGTACCACAGGAATCCTATGAGTGCGCCTATGAATGCGCACAGATATACCACAAGCTCCTGGCTGCCCGGAATGTACATTATGTTAAGGTATGCCGCATATTCAATATGGCTGGACACATAGGCGAGTATGCCTAATGCCACACCGATGATGGCGGAGTTTCCGGCACACATGCCGTCCATTCCGTCGTTTAGGTTGGCACCGTTGCTCACTGCTGTCACTACGAAGATTGTTACAATTACGAACAAAATCCAGCCTGCGGCGTTGCTGTACTTGCCACACCACGACATTATGCTCTCGTAGCTCATGTTGTGCTCTTTTATGAACGGTATTGTGGTTTTGAGCGACTTCTTCTCGTTCTTCTCATGCTTCACCACCATCTCGGTCTTGACACTTTTCTTGCTTTCCACATTCTCACGTATCACCGCATCGGGACTGAAGTAGAGCGTCAGTCCGATGATGAGTCCCAATATCACTTGCCCCACAATCTTGAAGCGCCCGGGCAGTCCTTCCTTGTTCTTGCGGAATATCTTGATATAGTCGTCAAGTCCGCCGAGAAATCCCAGCCATACAGTGGTGAGAATCATCAGCAGCAGGTAGATGTTTCTCATACGTCCGAACAGCAGCACTGGCACAAGTATGGACACTATGATTATCACACCTCCCATCGACGGCACTCCCACCTTGCTTATTCCGAACGGGTCGATTTTCACGTCGCGTTGTGTCTCGGTGATTTGCTTGCGCTTCAGGTATTTTATGAACTTCTCGCCAAACCACATCGAAATAATCAGCGACAGGATAAGCGCCAGTAGTGAACGGAACGATATGTATGCCCAGATGTGTGCTCCGGGAATGTCCCATTGTTCTAAGAATCTGAAAAAATAGTATAGCATGACTCTTGTGTATTATTTACATGTTTATCACTTTCCTCACCTCTTCCTTGTCGTCGAAGTGATGTTTCACGCCCTTCACGTCCTGATAGTCCTCATGCCCTTTGCCGGCAATCAGTATCACGTCGCCTTTCTGCGCCATCATGCAGGCTGTGCGTATAGCCTCGCGGCGGTCCACTATGCTGATGGTCTTCTTCATCTGCTGCTGGTCAAGTCCGGCGAGCATGTCGTTGATAATGTCCTGCGGCTCCTCAAAGCGCGGGTTGTCACTGGTTATTATCACACGGTCGCTCTGCTTGGCTGCCTCTTGCGCCATGAGCGGGCGCTTGCCCTTGTCGCGGTTGCCGCCTGCTCCGCACACGGTGATGATGCTGCCTTTGCCGTTGAGAACCTCGTGGATGGCTTTCAGCACGTTCTCCAGTGCGTCGGGGGTGTGGGCATAGTCCACGATGGCTGTCCAGCCTTCGGGTGAGTTTATCGGTTCAAGTCTCCCACTCACGCTCTTCAGGGTGCTCATCACAAGTAGAATGTCCTCGGGAGCCTTGCCCAGCATCACGGCAGCGGCGTATACAGCCAGCAGGTTGCTCACGTTGAACTTTCCGATGAACTGCACTCCCACCTCGCGGCCGTCGATGTCGAGATACATTCCCTCAAAGTGACATTCTATGATGCGTGCCTTGAAGTCCGCCATGCGCTGTGTGGAGTAGGTCTTCACTGTGGCTTTGGTGTTCTGCACCATCACCATGCCGTTTTTGTCGTCGGCGTTGGTAATGGCAAAGCTGCCCTTTGGCAGTGAGTCAAAGAACGCCTTTTTGGCATCGCGGTAGTTCTCGAAAGTCTTGTGGTAGTCCATGTGGTCGCGGGTGAGGTTGGTGAATATACCGCCCGCGAATGTCAGCCCTCCGATGCGCTTCTGGTGGATGGCGTGGCTTGAACACTCCATGAAGGCATATTCGCAACCCTCGTCAGCCATTCTGCCCAGCAGCCTGTTCAGCTCTATCGGGTCGGGAGTGGTATGGTCGGTGGGTATAGCCTCGTCTTCAATATAGTTGCATACGGTTGACAGCAGACCGCATTTGTGCCCCATCTTGCGGAACATATTATATAATAATGTGGCGATGGTTGTCTTGCCGTTGGTGCCGGTCACGCCTACGAGCTTCAGCTTGCCTGTAGGATTGCCGTAGAATGTGGTGGCAACCTGCCCCACACAGTCTTCGGTGCTTTCCACCTTAACGAATACTGCCCCGGAGGCGTTCTCCGGCACATTTTCGCAAAGCACGGCACTTGCACCCAGCTCTATGGCTTTTGCTATGTAATTGTGCCCGTCTGTAGTGGTGCCTTTGATTGCCACGAACAGATGCCCTTTCTCTATCTTGCGGGAGTCGATGTTGATGCCCGTAATCTCCACTTCAGCATCTCCGTTGGTGATGCTGATGGGGCTTATTCCTTTTAACAACTCTGATAGCTTCATAATATTTCTTTTTTTTATTTTTCACTTTAATACCAACTCACATGCCTCTCCGTTTTTTATCTGCTTGCCCGGCTCAATGCTCTGTGATGTCACCTTGCCGCGCCCTTTGATTCTTACGCTCACTCCCCGGCTTTCCAGCAGATATACGGCATCGCGCGCTCCCATTCCGTTCACATCGGGCATTAGTCCGCGGTTTATGTTCTGCGTTTTCAGTGCCACGTAGTTGTTGGATATGTTTGCCTTGCCCCATACCGGGTTTGAGGTAAGCGAGGCTGTGTTCCAGTCAACATCCTGCTTTATGTTTAGCCATTCCAGCACGGCGCTTGCCGATGTGAGGTTGCCGTTTTTAACGTCGGGTATCATCACCGATTCCTCGTCGCGGGCATCTTCAACCCTCATCTTCAGGTTGCGTGCCATTATTCCCTCGGCTATGTTGTGAAACACCACACCGCTCATTCCGCCGCCGCTTGCCGGCAGTCCGGTTTTCTTGATAGTCACAATGCACGAGTAGCGCGGCGCATCGGCAGGGAAGAATCCAGCGAAGCTGAGCAGATAGCTCACCTGTCCGCTTTTGTAGCCTCCCGCTCCTTGTGAAATCTGTGCCGTGCCGGTTTTGCCCGCCACCTTGAATTTCTTGCTGCCGGCTTTTCTTCCCAGTCCCTGGCTCACCACATGCTCCAGGACAGTCTGCATGGTCTTTACTGTAGACGGTTTGGCTATTCGCTCCTTTATCACCTGCGGGGCATATTCGGCTATCACCTCTCCGTTTTTCACCACTTGCTTCACAAATCTCGGGCGCATCATCCTGCCGTTGTTTGCAATGGCGTTGTAGAACGTGACGGTGGAGATTGGCGGCACCTGTGTCTCGTAGCCAATGCTCATCCATGGCAGTGCTGTCTTGCTCCAGTTCACATATTGTCCATGTTTGTTGCGCTGGGGCATGCGTATTATTGGCTTGCTGCTGCCCATGAGCGGTATCTTAAGGTCTTCGGCGATACCCACGCGGCGCAGCCCCTCAACAAACTTCTCAGGGTTGTTGCCGTAGTGGTCGTCAATCATCTTGCTCACACCTATGTTTGAGCTTACCTCCAGCGAGCGTGCCACGTTTATCACTCCATAGCCGCCTTTATTCCAGTTGTGGTCTTTCATGTTTCTGCCGTGCATCTGCATCACTCCGCAGCCGGTGTCTATGCGGTAGGTTGTGTCCACCACTCCGTCGTCGAGTGCCACCATCACCGATGCCGTCTTAAACACTGAGCCCGGCTCCAGCAGGTCGCTCACGGCATAGTTCTTGCGCTCACGGTATTCACCGTCGCCGCAGCGCTCCACGTTCACTATTGCCTTTATGTCGCCAGTGGCTACTTCCATCACTATTGCCACTCCCTGCCATCCGTTCACCTCAGGCAGTTTCAGCTCCTCTATCAGCGCGCGCTCGGCAAGGTCCTGGATGCCCACGTCGATGGTTGTCACAATGTCGGCTCCGTCAACAGGCGGCGTCACGGGTATGCTCATGAACTTGTTGAGTATCTTCTGGCGCTTGTTCACTCCGTTCTTTCCGCGCAGTATGGAGTCGTACGACAGTTCCAGCCCCATGCGTGCGGAGTCCTTTGCGCCATACATCTCTCCCACGGTGCGTCCGGCAAGCGAACCGAACGGCTTTCTGCGTGCATTGAATTCCTCCACGTGAAAACCGCTCTTGTTGGGCGACTCGCACAGCAGCGGCAGCGATTTCACGTTCTGATAGGTGTCGTAGCTTATGCGGTAGGGCCATATAGCCCAATGGCGCGACTTCTTGGCGCGCCCCTCATCGAGATGTTTTTTAAATGCCGCCGCACTTTTGGTGGGGAATATCTCGTGCAGTCCCGTGCATATTGAGTCCACTTTCTCTTTCCATATCGAGTCGCTGCGGTGGGCGTTCCATGCCGAGTCCTTGCGCTCGTCATATCCGGCGCGGAAGTCCATGAATATCTTAAACTCAGGAATGCTGCTTGCCATAAGCTCGCCGTTGCAGCTCAGTATGTTGCCGCGGTTGGGCTTCACGTCCACCGAGTCGCGCTTCAAACGGTCTGCCACCTGAGTCCAATAGTCTTTCTCAGCCACCATTATATAGCCTGCCTTTACGATTACCAAAACGCAGACTGCGGTGAGCATCCAGACTATTGCCAGATACCGTGGTATTATCTTCTTATTGTTGAACTTTGCCATTTATTAATGCATAATTCTTAATT
>JAGAPI010000062.1 GCA_017623335.1 Prevotella sp. | reverse complement strand
GCTTAAAATAACGGGGAATCCCGGTTCTGAAGATTTATATCCGGAGTTTGAAAATTCCGGCGTACGCCGCTTTATGTTTCTGCGTACGGAGAAATGTATTTTGGCGTACGCAGCAGGAAATTTTGGCGTACGGGGAAATGTATTTTGGCGTACGCCGCAGAATAAAGCAGCGTACGCCAAAATATTAAAACCTTGAACTTCAAGAAAAAACTCCGTTTCTCAGGAATTTTTTCTGAGGAATTCCTCGGCGCGAGCCAGGTCCTCGGGAGTGTCGATGCCGATTGTCTCGATGTCGGTGATTCCCACGCGGATTTTATATCCGTTCTGCAGCCAGCGCAGCTGCTCAAGGCTTTCGGCAATTTCGAGAGGACTTTGCGGAAGCGATGTTATCTGGCGCAGCACCTCGCGGCGGTAGGCATAAAGTCCGATGTGCTTGAGGTAGGGGAAGGCTGCGGACCATTCTTCCACTTGTTTTCCGCGGACGTAGGGTATGACGCTGCGCGAGAAGTACATTGCAAAACCGCGGAGGTCGGTGACTATTTTCGGCGAGTTAGGATTCTGTATGGCAGCAATGTCATTGCCGAAGGGCTTGCCGAGCGTGGCTATCTGTGTGTCGGCATCGTCAAAGCAGCGGCATACGGTCTCAATCTGACTTCGCTGAATGAAAGGCTCGTCACCCTGAATGTTGACAATCACGTCCCAGTTGCCGCCGAGCTTCTCCACAGCCTCCTCTATGCGGTCGGTGCCGCTCTTGTGGTCGTTGCGGGTCATCACGGCGTTGCCGCCCGTTTCCGTCACGGCATTGTAGATACGCTCATCGTCGGTGGCTACGCAGGCGTGGTCGAGCACGTCCGCCACCTGTTCGTAGACACGCTGAACAACATACTTTCCTCCAAGTTTTGCCAGCGGCTTGCCCGGGAAGCGGGTGGAGGCATAGCGAGCCGGAATTATTCCAAGAAATTTCATATATTTACGGTGTTTTATAATTAAAAACTGTGCAAAGTTATAAAATATCCCAATAATATCAGTTAAAAAAGCTAATCTTTTTTGCCAATTGCAAAAAAATTTATAACTTTGGCATGAAATTAGATTAAAAGTAACATATTTTGAAAAAAATTATAAGTATATTAATGTCATTGCTACCGTCGATGTCGTTTGCCCAGGGTATAACCCTCGGCACTTGGAACACACGCGACGGCGGTGTCTATAATGGCGAAATCCAGGGCGGCAAGGCTCACGGCAAAGGCAGAGTGGTGTACAAAAACGGCAATCACTATGACGGCAATTATCAAAAGGGCAAGCGCCACGGCAAAGGTACTTTCACATTCAACGACGGTGAGAAGTATGAGGGCGAGTGGTTTCAGGACCACCAGCACGGACACGGCACATATTATTTCTCTAATAATAATAAGTATGTGGGATTGTGGTTCCGCGACGAGCAGGACGGTCACGGTGTGATGTACTACTACAACGGTGACAAATATGATGGCAACTGGAGCAAGGACCGCCGCACCGGTAAGGGTACCTACACATACGCCGGCGGAGCATACTATAAAGGTGAATGGCTCAACGACAAAAAAAATGGCAAGGGAGTGTTCCATTGGGGAGACGGCAGTTCGTATGAAGGCAGTTGGAAAGACAATGTACGCTCCGGACAAGGTACATTCAGATATGCCGACGGCGATGTCTATACCGGTCAGTGGCTCAACGACATACAGCACGGAAAGGGTATCTACAAGTTCCGCAACGGCGACGTATATCAGGGCGACTATGTTCAGGGCGAACGCACAGGAACGGGTATCTGCACTTATGCCAACGGCAACAAATATACCGGTCAGTTTGTCGACGGTGCCAAGCAGGGACAGGGCACTATGAACTATAAGAACGGTGACGTGTATGTTGGAATGTGGCATGCCGACAAGTGTAACGGCGCAGGCAAGCTGAAGCTGAAAAACGGCAATGTGTATGAAGGTACTTTCAAGAACGGAGTGCTCGACGGCACTTGTGTGGAGCATCATCAGGACGGCTCCAAGTTTAAAGGCGAATACAAGAACGGAATGCGCAACGGAGCAGCCATTGAGGAAGACAAGAACGGCAACCGCTTTGAAGGAACCTATAAGGACGGTAAGCGGGACGGAAAATATGTGGAGCGCGACAGTAATGGCAACATAACCGCCCAAGGCGTGTATGTGAGAGGACGCAAAAAATAAACAAAATTAAACAACATATAATTAACTAAAAACAAAAGAATTATGGTTATTGACACACTTGACAATCTGAAGAACTATGAGTCTACATGTCCGCTGTTTAAGGATGTTGTGGCATTTCTGAACGAGAACGATCTGAGCAGCCTGCCCGAAGGCAAGACCTTTATCAAGGGAGGAGACTTGTTTGTAAACATAACTACAGCTAAGGGAAAAACTGCTGACGAGGCTGTTATGGAGACACATAAGGTGATGATTGACATCCAGATACCCCTTGATGTGGCAGAGACTTACGGTTATACCCCGCTGTGCAAACTGCCCGACGTGGAGTATAATGCTGAGAAGGACATCACAAAATATCCAGGTGTGAAGGCTGAAAGTTATGTCACTTGTACTCCGGGAATGTTTGCCATATTCTATCCGCAGGACGGTCACGCTCCGTGCATCAGCGATGCTCCTGGCATAAAAAAAGCGATATTCAAAATCAAGGCATAAGGATTTTGTTGTCATCATAACTCCCTATACAACAACTCTTATGGGGAAGTTAGGCAAAGTAAAACACGAATTAGCAAAAACATAAACAACTATGGCTGAAAAGAAAACTGGCGGAAAAAAATGCTGCAAGACAAAAAAGGCAGTAAAGCAGCCCGCTGTAGAACATATAGGACTGGTCAAAAACGACTCTTGGCTTGAGCCTTTCGAGCAGGCAATACGCGGGCGTCATGACCATGCACTCTACAAATTGGCACAGTTTACCCAAAAAGGAAAGAAGACATTGTCAGACTTTGCCACCGGTCATCTGTACTTCGGACTGCACAAGCAGAAGCGCGGGTGGATATTCCGCGAATGGGCTCCCAATGCCACTGAGATTTATCTTATCGGTGACTTTAATAACTGGCAGGAAGACGAGCACTACAAGTGCAAGCGCATTGAGGGCACCGGCAACTGGGAACTGAAACTCAAGGAGAAGGACATGAAGCACGGTGACCTTTATAAAATGAAGGTACACTGGAACGGCGGCTGCGGCGAGCGCATACCGGCATGGTGCCGCCGTGTGGTGCAGGACGAGAGCACCAAGATTTTCTCCGCACAGGTGTGGAATCCGGAAACTCCATACGTGTTTAAGAAGAAGAACTTTAAGCCCAACACCAATCCGCTGCTCATTTACGAGTGCCATGTGGGTATGGGACAGGATGCCGAGAAGGTAGGTACATACAGGGAATTTCAGGAGAATGTGTTGCCCCGCGTAATCGAGGACGGCTACAACTGTATACAAATCATGGCAATACAGGAACATCCATATTATGGCTCTTTCGGCTATCATGTAAGCTCGTTCTTCGCAGCATCGAGCCGTTTCGGCACACCTGAGGAGCTGAAGGAACTCATAGACACTGCCCACCAGAACGGAGTGGCTGTGATTATGGACATTGTCCACAGTCATGCCGTGAAGAACGAGATTGAGGGGCTTGGCAATCTTGCAGGCGACCCCAACCAATATTTCTATCCCGGTGAGCGTCACGAACATCCGGCGTGGGACAGTCTCTGTTTTGACTATGGAAAGGATGATGTCATGCACTATCTCCTTTCCAACTGTAAGTTCTGGCTTGAGGAGTATAACTTCGACGGCTTCCGTTTCGATGGCGTAACGTCAATGCTGTATTACAGTCACGGACTGGGTGAGGCATTCGGCGGCTATGGCGACTATTTCAACGGTCATCAGGATGACAATGCCATTTGCTATCTTACGCTTGCAAATAAACTCATTCATGAGGTTAAGCCCAATGCCATCACAATTGCTGAGGAAGTGTCGGGAATGCCTGGACTGGCTGCAAAATTTGAGGACGGCGGCTACGGCTTCGACTACCGCATGGCTATGAACATCCCCGACTATTGGATTAAGACCATCAAGGAACAGAAGGACGAGAACTGGAAGCCAAGCTCTATATTCTGGGAGGTGAAAAACCGTCGTGCCGATGAGAAGACCATAAGCTACTGTGAGAGTCATGACCAGGCGCTGGTGGGCGACAAGACCATTGTGTTCCGTCTCATCGATGCCGATATGTACTGGCATTTCAAGAAGGGCGACGAGAATGATATTGCTCATCGCGGCATTGCCCTGCATAAGATGATTCGCCTTGTGACACTTGGTTGCATCAATGGCGGATACCTCAACTTCATGGGCAATGAATTTGGGCATCCGGAATGGATTGACTTCCCACGCGAAGGCAACGGCTGGAGTTACAAATATGCCCGCCGCCAGTGGAATCTCGTAGACAATAAGGAATTGTGCTATCACTATTTGGGCGACTTCGACAAGGCGATGCTGAAGGTTGTGAAGAGCATACGTACATTCCAGAAGCGTCCTGTGCAGGAGGTGTGGCATAATGACGGCGACCAGGTGTTGGCTTTCAGCCGCGGCGACTTGCTGTTTGTGTTCAATTTCAGTCCCACACGTTCGTTCACCGATTATGGATTCCTTGTTCCTACCGGTTCCTACGAAGTGGTGCTCAATACTGACGCAAAGGAGTTTGGCGGCAACGGTCTTGCTGACGACACCATTACGCACCTCACCAACTACGACCCAATGTATGTGAAAGACCACAAGGAGTGGCTGAAACTGTACATTCCTGCACGCTCGGCCGTGGTGTTAAAGAAAATCTGATAGTAGACGAGTAAACGAGTTGACAAGTAAACAAGTAGACAAGGGAAGCTATAAACTCGTCAACTCGTTTACTTGTCAACTTGTCAACTCAACACAACAACTCGTCAACAATAAAAAATAATGAATTACAATAATCCACAGAAAAACAATGGCACCATCTTTCTGAATGTGATGTGTGCTATTGTTTTTGCTCTTTTCGCATGGTGCTACCTGTTTTTCTTTCAGGCAGACATCATTGCTGTGGCGCAGCATGTGCTCAGCGGAGGTGTGACAACCTATAACCGCATGGTGGGAGCCATACTCATCACTATTGTGCTAATGATTATACAGCTGGTGATATATGGATTAAGTCATCTGCGCAATGCCTATCATCCGCTCACTTACCTGCCGTCGGCGGTGTTGCTGGCAATGGTGACCGACATCAACAGTGACATTGACCGCATGCAGTCGTTGAAGTGGTGGTGTGTGGCGCTTTCAGTTGCCGTTGTTGTGTCGTTAGTTGTGGTGGCAATGGCGAGGTTGATGCAAGACAAGACCCTATCGTCGGTTGAGAACGTCACAATGCGCACGGTGTGGAAAACGTTACTGATTCTCTTCGGTATGTTCTGCGGCATCTGTGCCGTGGCAAATACCGATGCGGTGTTCCACTATCGCGCCAAGGCTGAAAGCTGTCTAATCAATAATGATTATGACGGAGCATTGGCGGCAGGTGAAAAATCACTTGAGACAGACAGTAGCCTCACCATGATTCGTGCGTATGCCTTAGCCTGCAAGGGGGAGCTCGGTGAGAAACTTTTCACATATCCCATAACGTGTAGTGGCAGCGCCATTGTTCCTATGCCTGCAGATAGTGCGCAGCTTGCCGACGGCACAGCCTCGACCGTTCGTTTCCAGCGTTATCCGTTGAAACGTTTTTATGCAAGGATGGGAGCCTGTCCACCGTATGAAATCGATGCTCTCCGCTATCTGCATTTGCTGGAGAAACGCGGAAAAGCTACCCCTATGGTTAAAGACTATGTACTCGCCATTCATTTGATAAACAGAAATTTAGACAGATTTGCTGAAGGTTTTGTGAAATACTATGGCAATCCCGACAGTTTGGGCAATGCACTGCCACGGCATTATCAGGAGGCACTGACGCTCTACCGTCATCAGCGCACTAATCCAATTGTGCAATATCACAACGAAGTGCAGGAAGCCGACTATCAGGATTTCCAGAAACTGCTGCGCGCATATCCGTTAGAGACTGAGCGTAGACTAAAAGCTTTTGAGCAGTATTTCGGTTCTTATTGGTACTATTACGAATTTAAGTAAAGGTGTTTTCACCGAATTCTATGATAAATGGTAAATGAGGTAAAAGGATTTTTCAGGATATACATATTACTGATAATGTGTATTGCCGCAACAATTTACGGCAATGCGCAGAATATTATACCATTTTCTTCCCCAAAACATGAGGTTAGGGCTGTATGGCTCACCACCATCGGTGGTCTTGACTGGCCCCGGAACTATGCACGTTCAGCATCAGGCATCCAAAGGCAGAAGCAGGAACTTTGTGATATTCTCGACAAATTGCACCGTGGAGGTGTGAATACGGTGCTGCTGCAGACACGAGTAAGAGCCACCACTATCTACCCCAGCGACATTGAGCCGTGGGACGGATGCATGTCGGGCAAGCCCGGTGTGAGTCCCGGCTACGACCCTATGGCGTTTGCCATTGACGAGTGTCACAAACGGGGCATGGAGATACAGGCATGGGTAGTAACCATACCTGTGGGCAAGTGGAACGGTCACGGATGCCGCACCCTTCGACGTAACTGTCCATCGTTGTTGCGCAAGATTGGAGATGAGGGATATATGAAGCCTGAGCTTAATGCCACCGCCGACTATATAGCGGGCATTTGCGGTGAGATAACCCGTAACTATGACATTGACGGCATACATCTCGACTATATCCGTTATCCGGAAGTAGGTAAGCGCAATGTTGGCAGTGCTGAGGGGCGGAGCAACATAACCCGCATTGTGGAGCGCGTAAACTCCACTGTGAAAAGCCTGAAGCCGTGGGTGAAGCTTAGCTGTTCGCCAGTGGGCAAGCATGCCGATCTGGCGCGCTACAGCAGCCGCGGCTGGAATGCACGCACAGCAATGTGGCAGGACGCGCAGGCATGGCTTCGCGACGGACTGATGGACGAGCTTCTGCCAATGATGTATTTCAAGGGAAACAATTTCTATCCCTTTGCGCTCGACTGGCTGGAGAACAGTCATGGCAGAATTGTGGCGCCCGGACTCGGCATTTATTTTCTTTCGCCTGCTGAGCAGGACTGGGATTTGTGTGATATTAAGCGTGAACTGTTTTTCCTGCGGAGTCACGGCATGGGGCACGCCTATTTCCGTTCAAGGTTTTTCACGGATAATGTGAAGGGCATATATGATTTTGTGACCGGTTTGGTTGACCATTACCCCGCACTCATTCCCCCGATGACGTGGGCAAGCAGCGTAAAGCCTTTGGCACCAACATGGATTGAGCTGACCCGTGGCGACAACAACGACAGGTTGGAGTGGAGTGGGGCACGCGATATGAGCTCTGGCAACTATCTCACATATAATATATATAGGAGCAGAGCATATCCTGTGAATACCGCCGATGCACGGAATATCGTGGCTGTGCGTCGAAAAGAAACCAATATTGTCTTGCCACATAAGAACGGTGACGACACCTACCATTATGCAGTGACTGCCATGGACCGTTTCGGCAACGAGAGTCAGCCGCTAATGACCATGGCTCCGCTGTCGGGAGAATATTGTCCGGCTATGGTGAGCG
>JAGAPI010000061.1 GCA_017623335.1 Prevotella sp. | reverse complement strand
CGTGAGGGAATGCCAGGCTGCATATTGTTCACCGGCGTGGCGGCAGTGGCTTATTTCGTGATAGGCATCAAGTATGAGGACGCAATGCTGCTGGGCACGCCCACGTCGGTGGGAAAGTTTTGCGTGCTGTTCATGGTGCAGATGTTTACGGCGGGAATGGTGTGGGTCTACAGCGTCTGGCGCGATGCTGCACTGCGCATGTTTGCCTACTTTATCGGCGGCACGCTGATAGCGCTGTTGTTTTCCAAGTTTGTCATTCCGTTCGACATAGTGTGGGTGCAGCTCTTTCTCTCGGCTGTGCTCATAGGGCATCTGCTGTGGTATGCCTGTGTGGAGCGGACGCGCAATTTCGCGCTTATAACTCTCTTTGCCCTCGGATCAATGACGTTCTTCTATTCTGCCGACTATGTGCTCAACAATGTGCTGGAGAGGCACCAGCGTGTGCGCATCAATGTGCTGCTCGGACTTGAGGACGACCTCGCCGGAGCGGGCTACAACGTGCATCAGAGCGAGATAGCCATCGGTTCGGGAGGTCTGGAGGGCAAGGGCTTCCTAAACGGCACCCAGACCAAGCTGAAGTTTGTGCCCGAGCAGGACACCGACTTCATTTTCTGTACTGTTGGCGAGGAAGAGGGATTCATAGGCAGCGCGGGTGTGCTGGTGCTGTTTCTTGCGCTCATTCTCAGGCTCATACATCTTGCCGAGCGTCAGGTCTATCGTTTCGGGCGTGTCTACGGGTATTGTGTTCTCTCGGTATTCCTGTTCCACGTGTTCATCAATGTGGGCATGGTGCTGGGGCTCACCCCCGTCATAGGCATTCCGTTGCCTTTTTTCAGCTACGGCGGCTCGTCATTGTGGGGATTCACAATATTGCTGTTCATTTTTCTCAGGATTGACGCTGGGCGCAAGCTTGTGCGCGAGTGATGCAGGATGTTATTTCCTGTCAATCTTTACACCGATGTCGGCTATTCCCGGCAGCATTTCGCGCATCATGTTGTGCCTTATTTTTATTTCAATCGAGTCACCCTTGTTCAGCTGTATGTCTTTCAGGTGATATTTGTACTGCCGGTAGCTAATGCCGTTGGTGGTGTATTTGTTGTCGGGACGGTCAAAGCTGCAGTTCAGAGTGTCGCGTATTGTCACGTTGGCAGGCAGTATGTTCTGCTCTACTATCACGCACAGTCCTGTAAACGGATATGTGCCATTGAGTCTCATGTCAATTTCCTCTTTGAAAAGCCCGCCTTCATTCATACTCTTCACATGGTAAACCATGGTGTCGGTTTTTTCCCATCCTGCGGGGGTGGTGTGGTTGTATTGGTGGAAAACAGTTTTACGGTCGCAAGCCGTTGTCAGCATTGCGACCGTAATAATTGCCATTGATGCTATCAGTTTATTTATTGCCATTGTCTTGTTTGTTGGCGTTGTCTTGTCTGTTGGCATTGTCTTGTGTCGGGGCGTGTCTTTTTTTGCTTTGGGGCTTGTTGCCGCCTTGTTGCTGCGGCTTTCCGTTGTTTTGCGGTCTGTTGTTGCCCTGTGGCTGTTTGTTGCCCTGTGGCTTTTTCTTTTTCTTCTTTTTCCTGGCGTTGTCGAATCGGCTCAGGTCGCCGTCAGCAAGGTCTTTGTTGTGGGGTGACGCAGGTCTGTTGTTGGCATCTTCGCTCAGCGACAGTGGCTTTTCTCCCCTGCGGTTCATCTCTATCACTTCCTTTGCCCTGCCGGCAGTTATCTCCACCAGGTTGGCGGCTATGCGCTTGTCGGTGGAGTAGGTCACCAGCCCGGCAAGAATGTCGGTCTTGAACAGATAGTATTCGCTGTCCTGGGTCTCAAGCACCACTTCCTTGCTTGGCAGGTTGCGTCCAGCCTCCATGTAGCTGTCCACCTCGTAGTTCAGGCAGCATTTTAGCTTGGCGCACATTCCTGCCAGCTTTTGCGGGTTGAGCGAAATGTCCTGATAGCGTGCGGCGTTGGTGCTCACGCTCACAAAGTTCTTCATCCATGTGGCGCAGCACAGCTCCCTGCCGCATGGACCTGTTCCGCCTATGCGTCCCGCCTCCTGGCGCGCGCCGATCTGCTTCATCTCTATCCTCACGTGGAATGTGTCGGCAAGCACCTTTATCAGCTGGCGGAAGTCCACGCGTTCATCGGCGATGTAGTAGAATATTGCCTTGTTGCAGTCGCCCTGATACTCCACGTCGCCTATTTTCATCTTTAGTCCCAGGTCCTTGGCTATCTGCCGGCTCTCTATCATTGTGCCGTGCTCGCGTGCCTTTGCCTCGCGGTATTTGTCGATGTCCACTTGCCGCGCTATGCGGTAGATGCGCTTGATGTCGTCGGCCGACTTTATGTTGGCTTTCAGTATCTGTTTCTTCACCAGCTTGCCGGTGAGTGTCACCACACCGATGTCGTGGCCGGGGCTTGCCTCCACTGCCACAATGTCGCCCTTTTTCAGGTCAAGGTTGTTCACATTGTGGTAATAGCCTTTGCGGGTGTGCTTAAACTGCACCTCCACGAGGTCGGTTATATCTGTGTTGCCGGGGATGTCTGCCAGCCAGTCGTAGGTGTTCAGCTGCCGGTCTTGCTTGCCCACGGCAGCCTTGCACAGCCCTCTGTCCATGCACTCTCCAACTTCAAAATTCTTATTGTCGCTCATTTCTTATATCTTGGTTTTCTATTGTTGTATTATTGTCTGTTTTTATTTCTAAATTCTCTGGAAGTTTAGGAAGATTAAGAAAATTAGGAGATTTAGGAAACTTAAGACGGAGACACTGCCGCAACCACTCCTCATTCTTCATTCTTCACTCCTCACTTCTTTGGCGGTATCAGCAGCACTATCATCTGCAGTGCAAGGTCGAAGAACACTATCTTTCCGTTGGCGTTCTGTCCGATGTCCCTTATCGCCTTGTTGGTGAGGTCATAGATTTGCAGAATGTTGTCCTCGTTTATAAATCTCGCGAAATTCTTTGCAAACTGCTCCTCCCGCTCCGTCATGTATGTGAGTTGGGGCTGTGCGAAGTTATACATGAAGTTCTCGCGTATCAGTCTCAGCAGGTAGGAGAGAAATCGCTTCTGCTTCTCTCTGCCGAATGCCGCCATTGTCTCGCTCCACCGCTTCAGATCCTTTATCTTGCGCTGGTAAGCTAAGCGCATCAATGACTGAAACAAGTCCAGGAACAGCTCGTTCTCGTTGTCGGCATCCAGCTGCTCAACGGCTTTCAGCCAGTTGCCGTTGGCTATGCGAGCCAGCCGGTGGGCAGTGTCGCCGTCTATTCCTCTTCTTGTCACGAGTGCCTGCTCTATGTCCGCGGTGTCAATCTTCCTTACGTCGATGCGCTGCACGCGGCTGCGGATGGTCTCCAGCAGTT
This sequence comes from Prevotella sp., assembly GCA_017623335.1. Next base: position 4,656 of record JAGAPI010000061.1, on the reverse strand, counting down.
TGTCGGGCTCTTCGCACACCATTATGAACAGCGTGTGCGTGGGCGGCTCCTCTATCAGCTTCAGCAGCTTGTTGGCACATTCGCCGTTCATTCGCTCGGGCATCCATATCAGCGACACCTTGTAGCCTCCTTGGCTCGACTTCATGCTTAGCTTGTGGCTCAGGTTGTCGCTCTCGCCGGCAGTGATTATTGCCTGCTGGTTTTCCGCCTCAATCTCGCTGAGCCAGCTGTCCATCGAGAAGTAAGGACCTTTTGCCAGCAGCCTGTTCCATTCGGCTGCAAAGTCGTCGCTCACGGGCTTGTGGTCGGCTCCCATGCTTGCGCGCTTTATCGTGGGGTAGGTGAAGTGCAGGTCGGGGTGCTGCCATTTCCTGAGCATGGCGCATGAGTTGCAGGTGCCGCACGCCTCGCTGTTTCCCTTGTGGCAGGAGCACAGCAGATAGGACGCAAAAGCCAGCGCCAGCGCCATCTTGCCGCTGCCCGCCGGACCGCACAGCATTATGGCGTGGGGCAGCCGCCCCTCGCTTTCCATCTGCATCAGCCGCTGCTTCACGGCTTGCTGTCCTATCACCTCATCCCATTTCATAATTCTTGTTCTCTGCCTTTGTGCATAATATGTTACAAAGATAATGCAAAGCTTATCCTATGCAAAGATACTATAAAAAGTTGAATAAACGATAAAAAGAAATAAAAAATTAACCTTTGTTTGGGGTTTATGGTGACATTATTCCATAATTCTGATATTTTTTGTACCCAATTGCATGAATTGGCGGTATGCCGACGATTTGCGTTTTTGGCGGTCTGACCGTATATTGTCTTTACGAAGCTGTTACAGAGAAAACAAAGCGCAGTTATATTTATACCCGACTGTCTACAATAGCAATAATCGTTTATTGCATATTATTGTTTTGCAATTAAGCGTTAATGACGTTTAAATCATATAGGAAAGAGATTGATTCTACTAATTCGGGATTAAGTTTTACCTAACTCTGAATTTTGTTTTTAGATAAAACTGAATCCCGTTAAAAAAATAATCAGAAAAACCTTGTTATCACATTTAAATATGTGCAACAATTCTTCTGCATTACCAAAAGAATAGATATTTTGTTTGTCTGTTAAAGTATGCCACAGCTATCTCTTTTGCTGCATTTATGCTATGTTTTAATAACTGATTCTTCTCCCTTGTTTTTTCTCTTTCAAGTGCAATGGCTGATTCATGTTCTTTGTCGATATTTTTCTTTATTGCCTCCAATAGACTCTTTGCTTCTCCTGCACAACTGCTTTGTGGGTTTATGGACGAAATAATGTCGGCAGCTGTTTCGTAGTCACGCTTAGAATAAGCAGCTCTTGCGGCGAGCAGCAGCTGAGAACAGTTCTTAGACTGGCACTCCATAAATATCTTTGATATTGTCTGTGCCACCTTTTCATATTTAGGCAGTGATTCTGGATATGTAAACAATAGCGCCAGTGCCTCATCGTATGCCTGAGTTGATGCCAGGGTGTTTGCCTTGTTTATGATAGATGATGTATTTTTCCCATAATAATCAAGTATTTTCTCTTTAGATGAATAAATAAAATCAGAATAAGTCTTGAGCTTTGGATCTATTCTGTTTATTGCTGTGCGCATGGCTGCTTCATTGGTGTATCCCTCTCCCTTGACACTAACCTGTAATGTGTTGAACACTGTGTTCGTGATGATATTTTGCACCGTAACTGTAACGCCAATTTCCACAGACATTATATTTCTCATTCCTCCTTCAACTCTCTTGGAATCGAGAATGGCAACATCGGGTACCATTACTATAGAACTACATTCTGTAGCCGCTACACCTGACGTTGTGGCAATACTAAACAATTTATTTTTCAGGATATTCATGCAATTGGCGTCCAGCTTATTGTTATTTGGAAACACAACAGAAATATGAACATTGTCATTCTGCGCATTGCATAAACAAGAAATAATGAAAAACAGGAATACAAGAGCGGACTTTTTCATATACCTATGTTTTATTTAAAGTTGATTATTAATGTATTATTGACAGTGCTTCTGCTAATCTGCAAACCGAGTGTTCTTGCAAATTTCAGAAATTCCAGCCCAAATTTATTAATGTTGTAGTTATTGCCATTGCTGTCTTTCAGCGGTATGCGCACATCATCGAATATCATTTTTTTATCTGTTGTACCTTGAATATGATAGTTGTTTTGATGTGCGTGGTCTCCCATCCACAATTCTATCTGGTCGGAGAGTGGCAAAGCGTCACTCCCTATTTCTGAAGACATTGTAAGCGTCGAAGTTTCTTCAAAACCAAATTCTATGTTTATCGAGCGCCCATTATTGACAATGTCAGTAAATTTCGTTTGCAGTACATTGAGAAAATCATCGGCTACCTGTTCTACAGCTTTTGCTCCAAGCTTACCGATGTCATCTGTATAGAACTTGCCGCTGTCGCCAACCTTGTTTGACAACGAGTTACCTGTGGAAATATCATAGGCAGTGAGTATTGTCTTTACACTATTGCCACTTGAAGACAGAAGAATGTCTATTTCTGCTTCAACATAGAAATCTGCTCCCGACTGTTGTATTATCATTGTCTTTAAGTCAGACTGGCTGTCGTTTGATAAACCTTCGGCACGTGATACTGATTTTAGTTTGGCTGCAAAGTCTACGGTCGTAAATCCACGGTTGTCAAAAGCCTCCCTTATCTTTGTCAGTACGATTCTTTTATTCACATCGTTCTCCAGCACTTGTGAAATGTCATCGCCCTGTTTTGTGTATGGAATAACCATTATTTTGGGCTGTACCGTTGCTGTCTGGCTCCATGACATTCCACACGCAAACAGCATCAAAAAAGATACTAAAATTCTATTCATAAGATACAGTGTTTAAAATCCAAATTTTCTTATAATTCCTTTATTTTCAAGATATGTCCGTAATGCCTTCACTCTTACACTGACATCAATAGTGATGCATTTCTGTTTCAATTCGTTCTTGCCAAATGGTGTAACAATAACCGATGTTCCGATATAATCCCTATATTGTCCGCTATAGAAATCGTCAAATACTGATTTATGTTTACTCTCTATGGAATTGCGGTCCTCATTTATCAGAGGTTGCGGAAATGCCGTTCCTGCATGTCCGACAAAAAGAACAGCATTCAATGCCGATATTTCTGCATTCTCAACCGCCAAAGCCGCTTTTTTGCCATATCCTACGGCTCTCAGGGTTAATGATTCATTGGTTGAATTTATTACTGTCACCTTATATTGTGCCGGCATCTCAATGAGATGTCCAAACAACATTATACACAAAATAAAGAATACTTTCATATCATTTTATTATTAAAGAACAATTGATTTTCTCGCCAGCATTAAAATGTTCATAGATTGCCCTGCCTTCCTTTTTGCCTACCTTGCATTCTGAATAGGCTTCACCTTTCAACGCAGACACAACGGCAATGCCTAATGTGGTGGGCAAGACTTCACCGTCAAGAATCTCCACACTTTCTATGTTTAGTTTGTCACCAACTTTAATACCGTGCTTTTTCCCGGCTTTCACCAAAATGACTAAGGCTACACCGTCTTTCTCCTGCAATATCTTCATCATTTTTGCTGTTACAGGAAAATTCACCCGGAAATATTCTGCCATTTTGTCTTGCAAGGACATCATAGCCATAGTTACTGCACTTTCTGGCGACAGACATTCATCGCTTGCTTTTCCTTCAAAACTCGTGGCTTCTGTACTCAGTCCCGTAGCCACATCCACCACCTTCATCTGAAATGCAACGCTCGCCTTATAACCTCTTACCGACCCGTCGCCGTTCTTAATCCTATAAACGGGTATTTTTACAATTTCACCAGTAATCATCTTTTCTGCTGCAACGGCAACGTCCTGTTCAACAAGATTTTTACTGTCAATGAACGCCTCGCTTTTCTGCAATTCCAATTCTTGGATAATCTTGTCGCGGCTTGTACGGTCAACCACGCGAAAGCGCTTGCTGTTTGTAAGCATCTCCACCACCTTTTCTGTCACTAAAGCTGTGTATGGACTTTCTGTCTTACACGTAAATTCGGCGACACCCACAACCTGACGATCGTCAACATCCGACTGTGCATATCCACTAAGGATACACACAGTCATTAGTAATATGGATAAATATAATCTTTTATTTTTCATAGAATCAAAGATTCTTTCCTGACTTCAAAGTCTCGATGATGGTCTTAACAGCCTTGACTTGGGCTTCACTCTCCTCAATAAGAATAGGGGTGGCAGAATTACCGAACTCAATAACTGCGGCTGTGGCTTTTGCCGATTTTGCAGCTTTCGCGGCTTTCATTGGATTTTTCTCCTTGCTCGCATTCTCAGTCATGAGTTTTGCTTCATCGGCAGCTTCCTGCAATTTATCGGTTGCCTTCTTTATGCTTTCACCTTCCTTAAATATGGTTGCCGATAATAAAAGCCAGTCTTCCAGAGAAGGTTTGGTGATTGTCACGTCTGTTACTCCGTCTGTGGTCTCACCAATCTGACGTTTATAAAGGTTTTCAAGTTGTACCCTATTGTCGATTGCAAATACCGCAGCCTCTTTCATGGCATCACCATAACCGTCCACTTTGGCGTTTTTTGATACCTTGTAACTGTCCACCAATGTCTGAAGTATG
>JAGAPI010000060.1 GCA_017623335.1 Prevotella sp. | reverse complement strand
CTCGCCAATCGCATTAACGAACTCCAGGATGAGCTTGACCGTCAGGGAATTAATATGAAGAATATTAATGTGGGCGGTGGTCTTGGAATTGACTATGACAATCCAGATACCAACGCCATTCCTGATTTCAAGAGCTATTTCGACACATACGTAAACCTGCTGAAACTGCGTCCCGGACAACAGTTGCATTTCGAGCTTGGTCGTGCCATTGTTGGCCAGTGCGGCATGATGGTGGCAAAGACGCTCTATGTGAAAGAGGCTTCCGTGAAGAAGTTTGTCATCGTTGATGCCGGTTTCACCGAACTTATCCGTCCTGCGCTTTATGATGCTTATCACAAAATAGTGAACCTCAATGCCGAGGGCGGCGAGGAGGAAAAATACGATGTGGTTGGACCTATATGCGAGTCGAGCGACGTGTTTGGCAAAGACCGTTCACTGTCACGTACCAAGCGTGGCGACCTGATTGGGTTCTACTCGGCTGGAGCATACGGCGAGATCATGGCGTCGCAGTATAACTGCCGTCAGTTGCCCCGCAGCTATACCGATGAGCAGCTGATGAAATGATGTTTTGCTAAAATCAAGGTAAAGAATAAATAGTAAAAAAAATCCGATTGAGTGATTATGATGGAAAATATTGCAATAGTGATAGCCGTGCATGACAACGGATCGGAAATAAAGAATAACCTCCGCAAGTATCTTGAACAGGAAGTTGAGGGTGAGCTGCAGGTGATTGTGGTGGACGACCACAGCACTGACAGTACTTCGGATGTGCTGAAACGCATGAGGCAGGACTACCCTCAGCTCTACACCACGTTCATTCCTGCGTCAAGTCACCGCAAACGGCGGCGGCTGGCACTCACTGTTGGGGCAAAGGCAGCCAAGGGTGAGTGGGTGGCGCTTGTTGACATAAGATATGTGCCGGAAAACAACCAGTGGCTTGCCTCGCTGATAAATGAGGCTCAGGGCAGCGGAGTAAAGTTTGTGGCAGCCCCCTGCAAAGTCAACCGGGGCTCGCTGCTGAAAAAGTTCAGACGCTGGCGAAAGACCCGCAAGCTGAGGAGGAAGGTGCGCGGCAGCGATTGTTTTGAGATGCCGCTCAACAATGTGCTTGTGCGCAAGGATATGCTTATATGCAAGGGACCACTCACGGCATCGTGTGACAGTGCGGCGTGGGTAGCCGGAGCAGTACTTATGAAGTAAAAAACTAAAAACAGATTGATGGCATGACGATATTGCATTATAATCCTGATGCCGACAGCATGATAGCCCAGTACGTTGCCATGCTTTCGGATGCTATGTCGCATTATGCCGTCAATGTCACAGCCACGTCGCTTGCCCAATTTCGCAAGATGCTTGCCGACGCCAGTCCCGATATTGTTCATCTGCACGGCTGTTGGCACTCGTCGGTGGCTGTGGCGGCATATTGGGGCAGGCACCATGGGGCGCGGATTGTGCTGAGTCCGCATGGACAGCTGGAGCCGTGGGTGCTGCGCGACCGTTATGTCACTTTCCGTCTGCCGCGGCTCATTGCCTTTCTGCACCGTGTGGTTAGGCAGGCTTACGCCCTGATTGCCATGGGCAACATGGAGCAGCGGTGCATTAAGCGGTTTACATCAAATCCGCGTGTTGAGGTGGTGCTCAATGCCGTGACAACATGCAAGATAAGCGAGGCAGACATGGCGCGCAGCGTGTATGCCATTTAT
>JAGAPI010000059.1 GCA_017623335.1 Prevotella sp. | reverse complement strand
CCCGTCAGTCCGTATGCAACATACACATATTCCATATTCTTTGCAAGCACTTCAGAATCTTCCATAATCTTCTTCAGCGCCAGCATGGCAAGCAGCGGAATGGTAAACTCAGCCACAACAAGTATTGACGCCACCGTGCGGAATTTGGCGTACATAGGCACATAGTCGAGGAAGAAATCGGTGAGCCCCATAAAGTTCTTACCCCATGACAGCATGATGGAAAGCAGGGTGGCAAAGAGCAGCGCCCACTTCATAGGACCTTTTACGATGAACAGTCCGAGGATGAAAAGCATCAACACAAACGCACCCACATACACAGGGCCGCTGGTGCCAGGCTGCTCACCCCAGTACTGTCCTATCTGCTGATAAATCTCGGCAAAGTTGGGATCCGCATGCTTCATTGCTGTCTCGCTCATGCTCATCGGCACACTGGCACCACCTTTAGTGTTTGGCACAAGCAGCGTCCATGTCTCGTCAATGCCATAGCTCCATTGGGTGATATAGTCGCGGTCGAGTCCGCTGCTGGTCTGGTTGGCTGTGTTCTCCTTCACCAGCTCACTCTTGCCGCGCATGGTCTCCTTGCTGTACTCCCATGTGTGGTAGAGGTTGCTCAAGTTGATACACAATGCTATCATCACACCGGCAGCACACACTAATGTGGCTTTGCCAAAATGTATAAGCTGCTTGGTGCGCACAGCCTCAATGAGATATGCCACCACCATGGGCACTATCACAAACAGATAGTAATATGTCATCTGCACATGGTTGGCGTTTATCTCAAAAGCCGCAAAGATTGCTGTCACGAGCAGTCCCCACAGATACTTGCCACGGTAGGCAAGCACCACACCGGCAATCATCGGCGGCAGATAAGCCAGAGCCATCACCTTCCAGATGTGACCGGCGGCGATAATTATCAGGAAATAAGTGGAGAACGCCCACATTATGGAGCCTAATGCCGCAAGATGCTGACGGAAATCGAAGGCACGCAGCAGAATGTAGAAGCCCAACAGATAAGCAAATACATACCACACGTTCTCGGGCAGCCACAGGTGATAGGCATCGGCGGCCGTGGTAAGCGGTTTCTGACTCTTGTACGACGGTGCCAGCTGGTATGTAGGCATTCCCGAGAACAGCGCATTGGTCCAGCGTGTGGTCTCACCTGTACGCTTCTTGTAGTCACCCTGTTCCTTTCCCGCTCCCTTGTTTGCCGACGAGTCGTGGCGGAACAGTATCCGTCCCTCAATGTCGGCAGGATAAAAATAAGCAAATGCCAGTACGGCAAACAATACGACCGCCAGCACGTCGGGCAGCCATTTCTTCATTATCTCCATTATTATCTATAAACGTTTATAAGTGCAAAATTACGTAATTTATTTAAAATGTCCGCAAAACTGCGGACATTTTAAATGATTATTAACAAAAGACTTCTTTCAGCACGAGCCCGGCCAGTGTGAAGCCGAAAATCCCCGTGATATGCACGAGTGAGCCGTTGGCCTTTTCTGTGTCTGGGCAGGCGCGGTTTTCAAGACGCTCCTCTCCATACACACATTTGAACTTCTTGGCTGGAAAGTGTCCCTCACGCTTAAATCTGTTGCGCAGGGCGAGGGCGAGCTTGCAGCCCTTAACTTTCCAAAATTCAGCCACGGCAATGCGGGTAGGGTCTATCTTCAGTGCCGCTCCCATGGAAGAGAACAGCCGTGCCTTTGATTCCGTGGCGTTGCGTATGAGCAGCATTTTGCACTTCACGCTGTCGATGGCATCCACCACAAAGTCGTAGTCATCGAGCTGAAATTCGTGCGCAGTCTCCTCACAATACATTTTTTGTATTGCAGTGATGTCGGCATCGGGGGCAATTTCAAGAAGGTGACGGCGCATTGCCTCCACTTTCGGCTGCCCCACTGTCAGTGCCGTTGCCATGAGCTGGCGGTTGACATTGCTTTCCGCCACACTGTCCATATCTACAATGGTGATATGCTTCACTCCTGTGCGCACAAGGCTCTCAATGCACCATGACCCCACGCCGCCGCAGCCAAACACAATGACTTTTATGGTGGCGAGGCGGTTCATGCCGTCATCGCCAAAGAGCATCCACGATCGTGACAGTTTTTTATCTTCCATTTAACTCCTAACTAAACACTGAACATTGAACACTCAACACTTACTTCAGTCCTCTGTGACGCAGCAGGGCGTCAACATGCGGCTCGCGTCCACGGAATTTCACATACAGCTTCATGGGGTCCTCACTGTCGCCAGTCTCAAGAATATTTTCCTTGTAGCTTTTTGCTGTGGCAGGATCGAATATTCCCTTTTCCTTGAACAGCTCGAAGCCGTCGGTGTCGAGCACCTCAGCCCAGAGATATGTGTAGTAGCCTGCAGCATAGCCGCTGCTGCCGAAGATGTGCTTGAAGTAAGGACTGCGGTAGCGGTAAGTGATTTCCTCAGGCAGACCGATGCGCTCAGCAACTTTCTTTTCAAATTCCTTAACGTCTACGTTGGCGTCGGTCATTTCTAATTTGTGCCATTCGAGATCGAGAATTGATGCAGCGCAATATTCAACGGTGGCGAAGCCTTGGTTGAACTTGCCCGATGCGTCGAGCTTGGCAATCAGACTGTCAGGAATCACCTCACCGGTCTTGTAGTGGCGGGCATAGTTCTTCAGCACCTCAGGTTCCATTGCCCAGTGCTCGTCAATCTGTGATGCAAACTCCACGAAGTTGCGGTCGACGTTGGTGCCGCTCTGACTGCGGTACTCTGCTGTGGTAAGCATTCCCTGCAGTCCGTGGCCGAACTCATGGAAGGCTGTCTCCACCTCGTCAAGCGTGAGAAGCGATGGGGTGTCCTTTGTTGGCTTGGTGAAGTTGCACACATTATATATAATAGGACGCTCGTTGGCTCCATTATAGTTATATTCTCCCTTGAACTCGCTCATCCATGCTCCCTGACTCTTGGTGGAACGTGGGAAATAGTCGGTCATGAATACTGCCACGTGTTTGCCGTCGGCATCCTTCACGTCGTATACCGTTACCTCAGGGTTATACTTTGGTGCATCGGGCATTTCGGTGAAAGTGATGCCATAGAGACGCTTGGCAATGTAGAAAATACCGTCGTTCACCACATTGTCGAGCACGAAATATGGGCGCACGTCGTTTTCAGAGAGATTGAAGCGCTTTGCCTTCACCTTTTCGGCGTAATAGTAATAGTCCCACGGTTCAATCTTTATGCCGGCTTTCTCCTCGTCGGCAAGAGCCTGCATGTCGCGCACCTCTTCCTTGGCTTTTTCCACGGCAGGTGTCCACACTTGGTAGAGCAGCTTCTCGGCAGCCTCGGTGGTCTTTGCCATCACGTTGTCCATCTGGAAGTCGGCAAAGTTGTTGAATCCCAGCATACGGGCTTTCTTCTGGCGGAGGCGCAGTATGGTGTTGATGTTCTCCGAGTTGTCAAACTCGCCTTCACTGCACAGCGAGGTGTAAGCCTTGTACATTTTCTCGCGCAGACTGCGGTTCTTGGCATAGCTGAGCACCGCCAGACGGCTTGGAGCATGAACGGTGAGCACCCATTTGCCTTCCTTGCCGCGCGCCTTTGCCTCGGCGGCCGCATTTTCTATTGTAGATGCATCGAGACCTTCAAGGTCTGCCTTGTTGTCCACCACAATCTCTGTGGCATTTGTTGCCTTGAGCAGGTTGGTGCGGAACGATAGCTGCGCCGCTGCAATATCCTGATTTATTTGTTTCAGTGTGTCCTTTTGTGCAGCATTGAGCAGTGCACCGCTGCGCACAAAGTCCTTGTAGTACTTGTTGAGCAGACGCTCCTGTGCGGTGGTGAGTTTGAAGTCAGCCTTATGGTCATACACGTCCTTTACTCGCTGAAACAGCAGCTCGTTCATGCTGACCTCGTCGCCGTGGGCTGTAAGCATGGGCTGTGCCTGTTCCATTATTGCCTGCAGCTCGTCGGTGTTGTCGCTGCTTGTCAGTCCGCCCAGCACTATCGCCACGCGCTCCAGTTGCTGTCCGGCATTGTCGAGTGCCAGTATGGTGTTCTCGAAGTCGGGACGCACACGGCTTCTCACAATGTTGTAAATTTCCTGATTGTGAGCCTTTATGCCTGCCTCTATTGCCGGCAGGTAGTGGCTGTTTTGAATCTTGTCAAACTGCGGAATCTCATACTTGTTGGTGTTCTCTGTCAGGAATGCGTTCTCCGTTTCCTGCTGTTCTCCGGCTGCTTTTGTTGCCGTCTGTTGTGAGGCGCATGCCGAGGCAAGCGCCATCATTCCGGCTGCCATTGTTGCCATAACTGTTTGGTTTCTTTTAAATTTCATTTTTTAGTGTGATATTTTGTTTCGGTTGCAAAGTTACGAATAAGCGGGAGCATATCAAAATAAAAGGAACTTTTTTAATGTTTTTTTATTTTGATATGCCGGGTGGAAGTAACAAATCCTTGTTACTGAGCTGATACATCGTTGAGTTCGTCTTCTTCTGGGTCAATACAAAATCTTGCAGTGTCGCAGGATGGCTCGGTTCCTGGAGAATTGTTAAGGATTGATGATGGCTCAACTTCGTAAACAGTAATTTCTGGTTTGATGTAATTCCTCTTTTCCATAGTCATTTCTAATTAAAAGTTTTTAGTTATGATTTTTTATTTATAGTTATTCGGTTGTTTTTGCTGAATCGTCAACTATCTGATTATCATCTTTTTGCCATTGACAATATACAGACCTTTGCGCGGTGAAGCTACTCGCTGTCCCTGAAGATTGTAATATAGATTGTTAGTGTTAGTTTCGTTAATGCCATCAATTGCAGTTGTTCCGCCTGATGAAAGCTCTATGGCTCTATTGGCATTTGCCTTGCTTTCGTTTATCTCGGGTACATCGTCCATGTTGATGTAGGCATAGCCTTGGTTGACAGTGCAGCCTGTGCCGCATTTCCTTATCCTGTTTTCGTAAATGATATACATTCCTTTTGGTATTTCCGTGCCATCTTCGAATTTGCCTATCAGTCCGTTTACGTTTTGGTAGGGTGGGGGAGTTGTAATGGCTTCAACTTCGTCAAGATAATATGCGTACAAATCTTTTTTGTCATTCCTGACAATGTGTGGAACGCCAGCTTTCAGTGTGCCTGTTTCTTCTATGAGATACAAGGTGATTTTTCCGTTTGCTTCTGTCTTTTTACCCAATATATTATAATAGGTGGCATCAGGTCTGTCGCCTACAGCCACATCGTATGGCAAGCACCATGTGCCGAAAACTCTTTCTGTAATGTTTGTGCGATAGGCGCCTTTATTGATATTAAAGGGGTGGGCGGCGGTTTTGGGGTCTTTATATGCTCCAAAATAGCCGTCAGTATTTATTTTCGTTTCATATCCTATTGTTCTATTATCTTCAATTGAACGAATTTCGTTATTGTCTGTGATTTCCCATTTCGTATTTGTTGTGCTTAATTGTGTGACAGCTGCATCAAAAGATAGATATTTTCTAGATTCTATGTCAACGATTGTCCCGTCAGATTTGAAAAACCATCCTATGTTTGTAAAAGCAGAAGGGGTATAGGTCTGCCTCTCTGTGAATATTTGGGCTGCCAGGTGTCCTTCGTTTGTGTTGTTTCTTTTTGACTTCCCCATTGCAAATTTCTTGTCACCATATTCTGCCACTATTGCTATTGCGCGTAAGTCTTTCTTACATATTGTTTCACTGACATCCGATTTTTGGTCTCCTTTCACTGCAATGGCTTTGATTGTGGTTGTCTTGTCGATGTACAGTGGAGCATCTTCGCTATATTCCGTTGACGCTGCTGTTGGAGTGTTTCCGTCGATGGTGTAATAAATCTTTGCCCCATCTGTCTTACAACTGAAAGAAATCTGTTGCCTGCGGAAAAAAGACTTTCCGTAGCCCGGTGTGATGTTTGGGGGGGTGATGCTCTCTTGGGCATTTGATGCCACGCAGCCTGAAATGATACAGGCCATAGTAATTAATAATTTTTTCATTGTTTTAAATTTATAGTTTTAGTTTATAATTTAATTAATTTGTGGGCATTTTTTGTTTGAACGTTCATTAAAAAAGTATAACATTCAAACGAATCTGAACATTTTGCTATGTCAATGATATATTCGGCACAAAATTAAGTAAAAAAAATAGAATGACGAATTTTTTCGCCATTCTTTTAACTTAATTTAAAATATAATGTTCTTTATAGCCGTTCTCTGTTGATTTTTAAACCTTTCATTCTTCCTCAGCCACTGGTATGTTGTCTATGGGCAGCTGGCGGCTTATGGCGCTGTTGAATGATATTATGGTTTCGCTGCGCGCCAGACCGAGTGGCTGCAGCTTCTCATGGATTATGTTCAGCAGGTGGTGGTTG
>JAGAPI010000058.1 GCA_017623335.1 Prevotella sp. | reverse complement strand
CTCACATACCAGTAGAACTTTCCGTTGCGTTCAGCCACGTGTCCCGCATACGCCTGCTTGCTCTATGCCCAGGCAAAGTCGTTGATATGCAGCGGTGAAGAATATTCAGTCCAATGCTTCATGTCAGTGGTGCTATACAGCAGCCAGTCTTTCATCACATAGCCGCTCTGTTTACCCTCGTAGTCGTGTCCTGCAAAAAGCCAAAGCGTATCGCCTTTCACGAAAACAGCCGGGTCGGCGGTGTGCTTGTCACGGACAATGGGATTGCCGGTGCTCACAAAATCGTGACGCAACACATAGCCCCACTTCTGCTGCAGACGCTCAAGTTCCTCCGTAGTAAGCGACATCACCGTACCGTGACGCGGAAAGAAATCCTTGCGGAACGATTGCGGCTCCTTGGAAAACGTTTTCAAGTCCTTGCTCGTCTGATATTCGTAACGCCCGCTGGTGTAGAGGTCGTACATCAGCACATACTCATCCTTGCCGTTGAGCTTAAACACTCCGGAGCCTTCTACGGGAGTCTTTCCAGCATAACAGTCAAGATACTTGAAATCTTCCTTCCATTTTCCCGTAAGACTCTTTGATGTTGCCTGCTGTATGCCGTTCTTTATCTCCTTGCCGTTGGCATCTTTGGTGTTGCCTTTATAGAACATGTGATATGTGCCGTTTCTGTATATAATATCATTGTCTATGCTGCCATACTTAGCCGAGAACAGCACTTTGGGCTCACTCTCGAAAGCAGTAAAGTCACTGTTGGCATAAGCATAATAAGTAACGAGTCCCTTCGACTTGTCCTCACGGCGCAGCGTGAAATATATCATATACTTACCGGCTTTGCAGTCGTAGATGGTCTGCGGTGCCCACACCCAGTAGGCATCGGCGAAGTTCTCAGGATAGTCTTTGGCGAGATTTATTTTGGTGTGTTGCCACGTCACGAGGTCTGCCGACTTCATCAGCACTATTCCGGGATTACTTCCCCATCCGTTCTTTACGGTGTTCATGTCGGTGGCAACGATATAGAACATACCGTCCTCACCGCGCAGGATATGCGGATCGCGTATGCCGCCGCTCTCACTGATGCTGTCAGAAGCAATGACAGGCTTGTTGCCGTTCAGCGCATACCAGTTTTGTCCATCGCTGCTCACGGCAAAGCGCAGCTGCTCCTGCAGCTTGCCTTCACCACGCCCTTCAAAGTAGGCGAACAGATATCCTGAATATTTGTCGTTTTTCTCTGACGTACCATTTCCATTGCGGGCAAAGGCACCCGCCACAACAATTACTGCCACAACAACAGTAAGCACTATCTTTCTACGTATCATAAATTTCTAATTTTCGGCAAACGTATTGAAAGAATGCGGCTTTAAAGTGACATTAAGATAGCGATTGCCAATCTGCACGGTAAACATCTTTTCCACATCACCAAAATTTCCGGCAATTACAACTCTCTTACCTTGTGGCGTCACAAACACAATGGCAGGAACTCCGTCATTGGCTGACGGTTCTTTGTAAGCCATCATGCGGCTGCCTGGTGCAACCATGTTTGAGAAGTGCTTCACGGCATAGTATTCCGGTGTATAGCGGTGACGGCGCGTCTTCGAATCCACCTGCACCAATGCGTTTTGCTTCCATCCCCACGGGCTCTCGCCGTTGTCGGCAAGTATAAAGTTCCAAATGTAATATTCTTCACATCCCTTGCCAATATAATCACCGAGAAGCATAAACGTGTGTTCGCCTGCTTTCCAGTCCATAGAACCGTTTCCGCACTCGCTCTCGCTCGACACGAGTTTCAACTCAGGATACTTCCTGCGTATCTCCGTGAGGTTCTCGCGACCTTCCCATTGGAAACCGAGACCGCCCACACAGTCCTTCAATCCGCCGACAATCTTATCAACATAGTCAAAACGGTTTGTATTGAACGTACCAAGATAGAGTTTTACTTCCGGATGCAACTTCCGCAGCGTAGGAGCAAGATAATCGCGGTTGAATACAATGGTACCGTCAGCAGTCCATGCGCATCCTGGATATGGCGTATATGAGTATGCTTCATTCTGATACATCACCATATCGATGGTAATCCCCTGCTCTTTATACAGGTCAATGAAACGGCAAAACATATTGGCGTATGTCTGAAGATAGCGCGGATCCTGTATCATAAAGTTCGTTGTAGCGAGTTTTGCCGGGAACTTTCCTTTTTGTTGTCCCGCCATTTCCACTTCATTTTCAATAATATCACCGGCATTGCCAAAAAGCAAATAATCAGTGCGGGAATCAAGCTGGTTGTACTTACTGCTACGCACAGGATAGTCATTATTTATCTTCATCCATGCCGGCGGACTCCATGGCGACATCCAAAACGTCATGTTCGGATTATACTTCATTGCAGCACGCATCAGCGGAATTATGTTTCTCTTGTCACGCTCAATGTTGAAATAGCGCAACTCAAAGTCTCCTTGTACATCGCTGCATGAATACCATGAGCGGGAATAATCGTTGGCATTCATCGACAGACGACCACGTGTAAAGCGCAAATCACCGTTGGGCGAAAATATATTGCTCATTATTTCTTCCTGCTCATTGCGGCTGAGCATGTTGAGGGCATCCCAGTCGAGCTCGTTAAAACATGTACCCCATGCCTTAAACTCATGCCCGTCTTCCTTACCTGTGATGTTTAATATAGGCTCTACGGCAGCCTTAGTCTGCAATCTTACTTTTGACTGTTGCCAAAAATTATTATCACAACTTGTTATGGCATTAAAAGTCTGCGACTTGGCAATATTGTCAACAAGCAATATTACTGCCAATAAAAATATATTTCTTTTCATTTTCTGTTCCAGTATTTTTCAAGTTTCTTTATTCTCCTAATCCGTCAAGATTACGAGCCATCCACACGTCCATGTATCCCGTTCCGCGGTGGTTCCACGCATAATACGGGATGAGTGTAAGCCTCACGTCCCTGGAAGTCAGCTTGCCGTCGGCTGAGATACATGCCTCCTGTGCATTGGTCACGATGATGCTTGTCACTCCGAACGGCTTGCCGTCGCCCTCTGTATTCCTTATGCTGTAGTCGGGATTCACCTCAAAAATGGGATTGCGGCTGAGCAAAACATGGTGGCTGTTGAAGCCGCTGTTGTCAGCCTGCTCGGCACAGTAGACAATAGGACCGCGCTCAACGGCTATCTTTCCACGGTCGTCGGCAACCTTGGAACTGGCAACTACCGCACGGGGCAGCATGTCGAAGTGTACACGCACCACGTCACCCTTCTTCCAGCGGCGGCTGATGGCGAGATAGCCGTTCCGCAGCTCACCCTTCACTTCATCACCGTTGACTGTCACCCTATAGCCCGTCTTCACGTCGTCGGCAAAGCTGTAGAGATTACCCGGCACCACCTCGCCACGCACCCATCCCGGTATGCGCACCATCATGGCGAAATCACGTCCTTTGTTCTTGGTCACACGTATGGCAATGTCACCGTCCCACGGATAGCGCGTTTCCTGCTCAACAGCCACTTCCTTGCCGCCCACCTGCATCGTTGCAGTACCTGTAGCAAAGAGGTTAACATACAGGCTGTTGTCTTTCACGGCATACACATAGCCTGGCAGCGACGGTATGAAGCGGCTAAGATTGCTCGGACAGCAGGCACAGCCAAACCATGGTTGGCGTGTGGTTGTGTTGTCGGCATTGAAGGCATACTTGCCGTCAGCCGCCAGCGGGTTGGGATAGAAGAACCTGCCGCCGTCCACCGACAT
>JAGAPI010000057.1 GCA_017623335.1 Prevotella sp. | reverse complement strand
GCCGTCTCCCCCGTCGGGTCCTCCGTTAGGGTTGTACTTGACATGACGCAGATGCATGGAGCCTCTGCCGCCCTTGCCCGAGCGGCAGCAAATCTTCACATAGTCTACAAAATTGGACTCGGCCATAGCTTTTCTTATTCTCTTTTTAAATGTTGTCAATCACCTTGCACACATCGGCGAAGATTTCCTCAATCACGCCGTAGCTCTTCACATAGTGGTGCAGACCTTCAGACTTGTACCAGTCGATGAGCGGAGCTGTCTGAGTGTGATACACAGCAAGACGCTTGTTGATGGTCTCCTCATTGTCGTCAGAACGTCCCTGTTCCTTGCCGCGGTTGAGCAGGCGCGCCATGAGGATATCCTCTGGAGCATAGAGTTCAATCATTGCCGCCACTTTATGACCGCGTGCGTCAAGCATCTTCTTCAGTGCCTCTGCCTGTGGGATGGTGCGTGGGAAACCGTCGAAAATTACTCCCTTATGCTCCTTGCCAAAACTGTCGTAGACCTTGGCAAGAATGTCAATCATCAGCTCATCGGGTATCAGCTGTCCTTTGTCGATAAAAGCCTTGGCGGTCTTTCCAAGCTCTGTCTCGTTTTTAATCTCGCTGCGGAGCACATCACCCGTGGAGATATGTCCCAGTCCGTATTTCTCAATAAGCAAGTCGCTCTGCGTACCCTTACCTGACCCCGGTGCGCCAAAAATCACAATATTCTTCATCTCTTTACCTAAACTTGTTTTTGTTATATAGTTTTGTGTTGATTTCCTGATAAAACTTTAATTCCTGATAAACTAAAATGTCGTATCATAATTTATTCCACGAGAGTGTAGACTTCCTTCAGCCCCCTACCCTGCTGGTCGTAGTCCAGACCATAACCGAGCACAAAGTCATTT
Organism: Prevotella sp.; assembly: GCA_017623335.1. The sequence continues at coordinate 13,805 of JAGAPI010000057.1, read as the reverse complement.
GGAATGCTGAACGCCACATATTCCATATCGAGCTCCACCTTCTGGCACTCCGGCTTGTGGAACAGCGTACAGATATGCACCGACTCGGGATTACGGGTGCCAAGACTCTCAATCATACGCTTCATTGTGAGTCCGCTCTCCACTATGTCCTCCACAATTATTATGGTACGTCCCGTGAGATCTTCATTAATGCCCATCACCTCACGCACTTTTCCTGTAGATGTAGTTCCCTGATAAGAAGCAAGTTTCACAAACGAGATTTCACAGGGAATGGTTATCTCACGCATCAAGTCGGCAGCAAAGATAAATGAGCCGTTAAGCACAGCAAGAAGCAGGGGATTTTTGCCAGCCATGTCCTTGCTTATCTTGTCTGCCACAACCTTTATCCTGTCTTTTATCTCTTCTTCGGAAATGAACGTTTTAAACGTCTTATCCTTCACTTTTATTATGCTCATAATGCAAAAAATAACAATTTTGGCACAAAATTACAAAAAAAACGCCAAAGTATAGCAATTGTTTAGCATTATTTTTGTATTTTTGCAGATATAATTTGAAAATTCACGACAATGAAGATATTAACGGCACAGCAAATACACGATTTGGACAAATATACAATAGAGCACGAACCGATAGAATCCATCGACCTGATGGAGCGCGCCGCTGCAGCAATGGCCAATGAAATAAGAAACATGTTCAGTACTCAGACACCCTTCGTGGTGTTTGCAGGACCGGGCAACAACGGAGGCGATGCGCTTGCCGTGGCAAGAATGCTGGCAAACGACAACTACGACGTGAGCGTCTATCTGTTCAACATCCCCGGACACCAGCTCAGCGACGACTGCGAGACCAACCGCAAGCGCCTCTCGGAATGCAAACGGCTAAAGGCGTTTACAGAGGTGAAACAGGAGTTTGACCCGCCACAGCTTACAGCCGACATTGTGGTGATCGACGGTCTGTTCGGCTCGGGGCTCAACAAGACTCTTGCAGGAGGCTTTGCGTCATTGGTGAAATACATCAACGCCTCGCAGGCAAAGGTAGTGAGCATCGACATTCCTTCAGGACTGATGTCGGAGGACAACACCTACAACGTGAGGGCAAACATGATCAGGGCTGACATTACACTCACTCTGCAACAAAAGAAACTGTCGTTCTACTTTGCCGAAAACCACGGCATCACCGGTGAGGTACGGACACTTGACATAGGACTGCACCCCAAAGGCATGGAAGAGATAACAAGCTCTTATAACATTCTGGAGGAAAGCGACATCTGCAGACGGCTTATGACCCGCGATAAGTTTGCTCACAAGGGACAAATGGGAAGCGCACTGCTTGTGGCAGGAAGCAGCGGAATGTGCGGAGCAGCCACACTGGCGGCAAAGGCATGCTACAGGTCTGGAGCGGGAAAGGTGACTGTGCGCACGCCACGCCGCAACACGCAGATTCTGCAGATTGCTGTGCCTGAGGCAATAGTGAGCGCCGACATCAACGAAAACTTCTTCAGCGAACCTGCCGACACAGAGAATTTTGATGCGATGGGCATTGGACCAGGACTGGGGCAGACCAACGAGACGGCAATAGCACTTATTGCGCAGTTGAGAAGGGCGCAGTGTCCGATTGTAGCCGATGCCGATGCGCTCAACATCCTCGGCAACCGCAAGGCATGGATGCAGCAACTGCCAAAAGGCGTGATAATGACACCCCACCCCAAGGAATTCGACCGTATGCAGGGCAACAGCACCAACAGCTACGAGCGGTTGCAGAAGGCGCGCGACCTGGCGCGCCACATTCAGGGCTATATAATCCTGAAAGGACACTATTCGGCACTGTGCCTGCCCGACGGCAACGTGGAGTTCTGCCCCACAGGCAACGCAGGCATGGCTACTGCCGGCAGCGGCGACGTGCTCACAGGCATAATCACCGGACTGCTGGCAAGAGGCTATAAGCCCGCCGACGCAGCTGCCGTGGGAATGTACATCCACGGACTTGCAGGCGACATTGCAGCAAAGAAAACCGGAATGGAGAGCCTCATGGCAAGCGACATCATCGAAAGCCTGCCGCAGGCATTCATGACCCTCTATTCCCAAAAAGAAAAATTAATTTCATAAAATTCATAAATTTCATACAATTCATAAAAATCATACAATTCATAACACTCCTAAAAAATAATTATGAAAAAGATTGTTACAGCAATACTTTTTACAGCTTTGGGCGCCAGTGCCGGAGCACAGACCGTGATTGAGAGATACACCGCAGGAGGACATCCCGAAGGCACGTTCTACTATCTGCCCAAGACAGCCCTGCGCATAAGCATTATGGTGGAGAAGACACAGTACACACCGGGCTCTATGTGCATGTATGCCGACAAATATCTGCGCATAAAGAACGTAAGGCAGACTGCCGACGTAAGCCACAAGGTGATAGGCATCAGAATATCTCCATACGCCGTAGCCGACACAGCAAAATGCTATACTGTGAAATACAACGGCAAGAGCGTGGGCACCAACATGCAGCTCAGCGAGGACGGCTGTCTGCTGGCGGTAAACACCGAGAACACCGTGCCTGCACCGCCCACAGAATTCACACCGTCGCCCAAGCCGCAGCTGCCGTCGCCCAACAGCTATCTCAGCGAGGAGATTCTCTCTGCCGGCTCCACAGCCAAGATGGCACAGCTCATAGCACAGGACATCTACGACATAAGAGACAGCAAAAACCAGCTTACACGCGGGCAGGCTGACTTCATGCCCAAGGACGGAGAACAGCTGCGCCTCATGCTCGCACAGCTCACCGCTCAGGAAAACGCCATGGCAAGCATGTTCACAGGCACCGTGGAGCGCGACACTGTGGAGCATATCATCAACATCTGCCCCATGGAGGAAACCGGCAAGCAGATTCTATTCCGCCTATCAAAGCAATTAGGCATGGTGGACAGCGACGACCTGTCGGGTACACCTTATTATATATATATAAAGAATCTGCACACCATAAAGTTGCCCGTTGCCGACGGCAAGAAAAAGAAGTCGAAGGAGGAAGGCATCTATGTGAATGTGCCTGAGAAGATAAAGGTGACAGTGAGCGGCGGCAACAGCGAGCTATGTACAGCGGAACTGTATGCGGCACAGTTTGGATATACCGAGCTTATCAGCGGCGACCTGTTCAAGCGCAACACCACCAAGCTGCAACTCTTCCCGACAACAGGAAGCGTACAGAAGCTGGAGGCTGAGCAGCCCAAGTAAATCAACAGTAATATCCAGAAATTAACCAGTAAGATTATTTTTGTTCATTGGTGGCATCGCCACAAAAAATATTTTATTAGTCATTACTGGTTAATTTTTGGACATTACTGTTTAAAATACTATTACAAATTACTTATTTTTATTCCTCGTCCAGTCTTTTATCCCATAGATAGTGCTGGGTATCCTTGGCTATCACTCCCGACAGCAACAGCAGCGACACAAGATTGGGCACAGCCATGAGTGCATTCATCACGTCGGCAATGTTCCACACAAGGTCGAGACTCATCACGCTGCCCACAAAACAAAGCACTATCCACGCCACACGGTAGAAGATTATGCTGCGCCTGCCGCCGAGATACTCCACGGCACGCTCGCCGTAATAGCTCCAGCCCAAAATGGTGGAGAAGGCAAAGGTGAGAATGCCAAACGTGAGTATCGGGGGGCCTACAAGCGGTATCATGCCGAAAGCCTCCTTGGTGAGCATGCCGCCGTCGTGATAGTCAATGTGAGGATAGGCTATGATGCTGGTTGTGATTACAAGTCCGGTGAGGGCGCATATCACCACCGTGTCCCAGAATGTGCCCGACGAGCTTACGAGTGCCTGGCGCACAGGATTCTTGGTACGGGCGGCAGCGGCAACGATGGGTGCCGAGCCCATGCCCGACTCATTTGAGAACAGACCGCGGGCTATGCCATAGCGGGCACCGCACATCAGAGCCGTGCCCACGGCTCCTCCGGCAGTGGCTTTCAACGAAAATGCCTCGGAGACAATCAGCTTCAGCGCCGGCAGCACAAAGTGGACATTCACACACAGTATATACAGGCATCCAAGCACATAGCACAGCGCCATTACGGGCACCAATGCCGAACAGATGCGCGCGATGCTCCTCACACCGCCGATAATCACCACACCTATCACGGTGGCTATAACCAGCCCCACAACAGTCTTGGTGGTCGACGGAGCCCACACACCAGCCATCAGCAGACTGATATTCTCGCTAATGGCATTTGCCTGCACGGTGTTGCCTATGCCGAACGCGGCAAGCGCCGTGAACAGTGCAAAGAGCACCGCCAGCCATTTCATGCCCAGTCCGCGCTCCAGCGCATACATCGGACCGCCTTGCATCCTGCCCCTATCGTTTTGCACCCGGTATTTTATTGCCAGCAGTCCCTCACCGTATTTTGTGGCTATGCCAAACACTCCCGTGAGCCAGCACCACAGCACCGCGCCGGGACCTCCCAGCGATATTGCCGTGGCTACGCCTACAATGTTGCCCGTGCCTATGGTGGCGGCAAGCGAGGTGGCAAGAGCGGCAAACTGGCTCACGTCGCCCGACGTGTCCTTGTCGCGCCTCACGCTGAGTTTTATTGCGGTGAATATCTTGCGCTGAGGAAATTTCAGACGTAATGTGAGATAGATGTGGGTGCCGAGCAGCAGAATTATCATGGGCCAGCCCCACACAAAGTCGCTGATGGCAGAAATTACAGACTGTACGTTCATAAAAATATGATAATTTGTAACGCTAAATATTATTTTCGGGCACAAAGTTACAAACTTTTTCGCTATTCTGCAACATTTTGCTTATATTTATCACGATATGGCAAAAATAAAGATTAAATTTCGTGCCTCTTCTGTCGGAATGAAGGAGGGCACACTCTATTTTCAGGTGATACATAAACGGGTGGCAAGACAAATCCACACGGAGTATAAACTTTATCCTTCAGAATGGGACGCGGTGCATTCGGATATAATAATGCCGCCCTACACCGCCCCACAGCGTTACAGCTACCTGCAGTCTTTGCGTGACACTCTGAAGGCTGACAAAAAGAAGCTCCAGTCAGTCATTGCACGACTGGAAAAGGAAACACAGACTTACACCGCGGACAAAGTGGTGGAATATTACCGTGAGGGCAAAGTGCTGCAAGGGTTTATCGCCTACACCGCGGAACTTAGCAACCGGCTTCACAGCATCGGGAAAACACGCATGGCTGACAGATACACCACAACCGTCAACAGCCTGCGGCGCTATCTGAACGGAAACGACATACCGATAGAGGAAATGGACGGTACACTGATGCAAGGCTATGAGCAGTGGCTCAAAGAGCAGGGACTGTGCAGAAACACCACCTCTTTCTATATGCGCAACCTGCGGACCATCTACAACCACGCCGTGGAAGATACCGACACAGTGTCATCCAACCCGTTCAAACATGTCTACACGGGAATAGACAAGACCGTAAAACGCGCCATACCGATGGAAACCATCAGACAACTGAAACAGCTTGACCTTAGCCTTAATCCCCGCATGGACTTTGCAAGAGATATGTTCCTGTTCAGTTTCTATACCCGCGGAATGTCATTCATCGATATGGTGAATCTAAGGAAGAAAGACCTGAAAGGCGGCATACTGAGCTATCACCGGCAAAAGACATCGCAACTGCTGCACATCAAATGGGAAGCACCTATGCAGGAAATCGTTGCTAAATATCCCACGGGAAACTCTTCCTATCTGCTGCCCATCGCCTGCGACATAAACAATAACATAGACCACAAATTCATGCGAATCTATAAGAATGCCTACAACCGCATTAACAAACAGCTGAAAAAATTAGGGGAAATGCTTGGACTCCCCATTCCGCTTACCACTTACGTGGCACGCCATGCATGGGCAAGTATAGCTAAAAGCGAAAATATACCTATATCCACCATCAGTGAGGCTTTGGGGCATGATTCAGAAAAAACAACCATGATTTATCTTGCATCTTTAGACTCGTCAGGAGTTGACAAAGCAAACAATCTTATCATAAGCCTGATATAAATAATATACTCATATACAATTGTTGAGCATATTGGCGTTTCTCTCTTTAAGAGAAACATTTCAGGGTGCAAAATTATGAAAAATATTGCAAATCACCAAATTATTTGAAAACTTTTTGTTTTGGATATAAAAAAAAGTTGATATTTATCTATCATTTGTTGAGCAAAAAACTGATATGTAACAGAAGATACCTATAAATCAAAAAAATAGATAGAAAGCGTTTCTCTTAAAGAGAGAGCCCTATTCTGCATACCATTTAATGGCATATTTAGATAAGAAAGCGTTTCTCTTAAAGAGAGAATCATCTTCTGCCACTCTAAAATTGCATGTGATGTGTCAGCAAAACAGGGCATATTAAGATAAGGCAGAATAAAACAAGGAAAATGACAATAAAAGTCACAAATCAAACGAATCCACTGAAAGACAGACAGATACACAAATCTGGATGAACTATGAGTATGTTCATTTCACAACATTTGGCAATGTATGATAAAACGAACAAACAATGGAAAAAGATGAAGAACAATGGTATGTCATGCGTGCTTATAAGAACGAGACAAAAGCAGAAAAGCATCTTTCCGGTAAGTATGGCTTGAAGCATTTCATACCCAAAGAGCAGGCAATGCGCACATGCAACGGCAAAAAAGTCATCTGCACAGTACCGGTCATTCATAGTTTGGTGTTTGTTTACGCTGCCCATAAGCAGATTGTCGCATTCAAAAAAGAAATCTACAACGACCTGCAGTTTGTTATATGGAAACACAAGCACAATGACAACACTCACTATCTCACTGTGCCCAATGACCAGATGAACAATTTCATAGGAGTGTGTGAGCAAAAAGAGAAAGAAGTGACGTTCTACAGACCTGACCAGATAAACATAGAAAAAGGAAAAAAGGTAAGAGTACACGGCGGAACATTCGACAGGTTGGAAGGCATATACGTAAAGGTTGCCAAAAAGCGCAACAAGCAGTTTGTGGTAATCATTCCCGAAATATTGGCTGCCTCCACAACTGTAGACCCGGAATATTTGGAAATCATAAATTAAAAAAACATGAGCACGATTTGGATTGTCAACCTATTGTCTGTATTCTTTTTGTGTATATTTTTCGCAGGAATAGTCATACCGCAGATTCTCCTCATTGCATTCCGCAGAAGACTGTTCGACGAGCCTAATGAGAGAAAAATACACCATTGTGTAGTGCCGCGACTGGGCGGCATAGCGTTCAAGCCCGTGGTGTTCTTCTCCTTCGCCCTACTGCTGGCTGTCAATGTCTCAGCGGGGCACTATGAGCTTCTCAACGCCATCGGCATGGAGACACAGCCTTTAACCTATGCTTTCTGCGCCATTCTCATGCTGTATCTTGTCGGCATTGCCGACGATCTGATAGGTGTGCGCTACCGCGCCAAGTTCTTCATTCAGATAGTCTGTGGAGTAATGCTGATTGCCGGTGGTGTGTCATTATCCGATCTGCACGGCATGTTCTTCATCCACCGTCTGCCGGAATGGGCAAGCATACCCCTGACCATCTTCGCCACTGTGTTCATAATCAACGCCATCAATCTCATTGACGGCATCGACGGGCTTGCCTCCGGTCTGTGCAGCATTGCATTTCTGTTCTATGGGCTTACGTTTGTCCATTTCCATCAGTACATCTACGCCATGCTTTCGTTTGCCACTCTCGGAGTACTTATACCTTTCTATTATTATAATGTGTTCGGAAAGGCAGAGAAAGGACGCAAGATTTTCATGGGCGACACAGGCAGTCTTACAATAGGCATCATGCTATGTTTTCTCAGCATACATATTTTACATATATCAGACGGAGAATCCACAAATCAGACAAATCCATTTGTCCTGGCATTCGCCCCACTGCTGGTTCCATGTCTTGATGTGGTAAGAGTATATATTCACCGTGTACGCACCGGCAAAAACCCTTTCCTGCCCGACAAGAGCCACATTCACCATAAACTGCTCGCCTTGGGACTGCATCAGCGCACGGCAATGGTCACCATTGTACTGGCATCCACACTCCTTACACTGCTCAACATCGGACTTTCAGCACACATTGACATAACATTTCTGCTATGTATTGACGTATTGGTTTGGATAGTCGCAAATACAATAATAGACCAGAATCAGTATTTTCAGAAAAACAAACTATAGATACAATAAAAATGAGATTTTGCAAAATTTTATCACTAACCGTCACGGTGCTGCTTGCAGCATCGTGCTCCACCCCTAAGGGAATCACCTATTTCCAGGACCTGCGTCCGGGCATAACAGAACAGTCGGTCACAGACCCTGTGGAAATCACGGTGCGCCCCAAGGACAAGCTGTCAATCCTGGTGAACTGTCAGGACCCCAAACTGACCAATCTGTTCAACCTGCCCATCCTGTCACAGCAGATAGGACAGGAAAACAATGGCTCCGGCACCAGCCGCGGACTGTCGGGCTACACCGTAGACTCCGGCGGATTCATCAACTTCCCCGTGTTGGGAAAAGTAAAGGTGGAGGGTATGACCCGCGAGCAGATAGCCAGTCACCTCACCCGGCTGCTGAAGGAGAAGGAGCTGGCAAAGGAGCCCGTGATTACCGTGGAGTTCATGAATCTCTTCGTGTCGGTATTGGGTGAGGTGAACAAGGTGGGCAGAGTCAACATCGACCGCGACAACCTTACCATTCTCGATGCCATCAGCGAGGCTGGCGACCTGACAATCTTCGGCAAGCGCGAGAAGGTGCTGGTGCTGCGCCAGGAAAACGGCGTGCAACGTGTATATGGCGTCAACCTCTGCTCCGCCGACCATATCTACACCTCGCCGGTGTATTATCTGCAGCAGGGCGACGTGATATATGTGGAGCCTAACGACACAAAGGCACGCCAGTCTACCGTGAACGGCAACAACGTGCGCACCACCTCTTTCTGGATTTCACTGGCATCGCTGATCACATCTATAGCAGTGCTCATAGCAAAATAGATAAAAAAACATGTCAACAATACAAAGGAACACCCCTGCTCAGAACCAGCAGGACTTCATACGCATACAGGATCTTTTCTACCTCTGCCTTGGCAGGTGGTACTGGTTTGTGCTTTCGCTTGCAGTATGTATCGGGGCGGCAGTGGCTTATCTGCTGACAACACCTCCCGTGTACACACGCTCGGCATCGATTCTCATCAAGGACGACTCCAAAGGCAAGTCGGCAAATTCCGAAATAGAATCCTTTGCCGACTTCGGAATGTTTACCACAAGCACCAATGTGAACAATGAGATGGGAACCCTGCAGTCGCCCGACCTCATGCGCGAGGTGGTGGCGAGGCTCCATCTTGAAATGACCTATCTTGTGGAAGGACGGTTCCATAAGAATACCATCTACGGCGACCAGCTGCCCGTGACGGTAACGCTTGCCGACCTTCCCGACAACGAGTCGGCATCGTTCCTCCTGCATATCGACAAGGCTGGGCAATATACCGTCAGCGACATCACGCGCAACGGCGCATCCGCTGACGGCACGCTAAGGGCAAAACTGGGAGCCACCGTTAAAAGCCCGTTAGGCAAGATTGCCGTCACGCCAACAGGACACTACCGTAAGGGACAGGAGGCAGACATAGAGGTTCACCGCTCCACCGTGAAGGATGCCATAAGCAACGCCTCCACACGTCTCGCCATAGCGCAGAGCGACGAGAAGTCGAACATCATATCCCTGTCATTCCAGGATGTAAGCATCCAGCGTGCCGAGGAGGTGCTCAACACTCTTATCGCAGTGTACAACGAGAACTGGGTGAAGGACAAGAACCAGATTGCCGTAAGCACCTCGATGTTCATCAACGAGCGTCTCGGAGTGATTGAGGGCGAGCTTGGAAACGTGGACAACGACATTTCGTCATACAAGAGCGCCCACCTGCTGCCCGACGTGCAGGCTGCCGCCAACATGTACATGACACAGGCTAACGAGGCTAACGCCGCCATCAAGGACCTGAACAACCAGGCGTACATGGCGCGCCACATACGCAGCTACCTCAGCAGTGAGGCTAACCGCCAGCAGCTTCTGCCTGCCAACTCGGGCATTGACAATCCCAACATCGCGGCACAGATAACGGCATACAACAACCAGCTGCTCGAACGCAACAACCTCGTGGCAAACAGCAGCGAGAAAAACCCGCTTGCCGTGGAGATGGACGCATCGCTCGCAGCCATGCGCAAGGCTCTGCTGACATCCATCGACAACCAGCTGGTGGCTATCAACTCGCAGATAGCATCGCAGCAGAGCTACGGCGGACAGGCTACCTCGCGCATTGCATCCAACCCCAAGCAGGCTAAATACCTGCTCAGCGTGGAGCGCCAGCAGAAGGTGAAGGAGTCGCTCTATCTCTATCTGCTCCAGAAACGTGAGGAAAACGAGCTGTCGCAGGCGTTCACAGCCTACAACACCCGCATCATCACCACACCGGGCGGAAGCATGATGCCCACAGCCCCCGTGAAAAAGAACATCCTCCTGGTGGCGTTTGCCCTGGGACTGCTCATACCTGTGGTCATCATCTTCATGCGCGAGAACATGAACACCGTGGTGCGCGGCAGAAAAGACCTTGAAGCGCTCACCATACCGTTTGTGGGCGAGCTGCCGTTTGCCTTCCACAAGAAGAAAGGACTCTTCTCACGCCGTAAGAATACGGAGGAAAAAGCTGCGGTGGTGGTCAAGGAGAAAAGCCGCAATGTCATCAACGAGGCATTCCGCGTGGTACGTACAAATCTGGAATTTGTTGTGGGAAAGGCTGACGGCGCACGCATCATCATGCTCACCTCAGCCAATCCCGGCAGCGGAAAGACATTCATAACATACAACCTCGCCAAGAGCCTTGCCATCAAGGACAAGCGCGTGCTCGCCATCGACCTCGACCTGCGCAAGGGCTCGCTCAGCGAATATGTGGATAAGCCAAAGCCCGGCATATCCGACTTCCTTGCAGGACAGGTGGGCAGCGTGGCGGAAATCATCTACCGTCCTGCCGACGACGGTGCCGCGCCAGACATCATTCCCGTAGGCACCATACCTCCCAACCCCACGGAGCTGCTCTTCGCCGAGCGGCTGCAACGGCTGTTGGAACACCTGCGCAAGGAGTACGACTATATCTTCATCGACTGTCCTCCGGTGGAGATTGTTGCCGATGCCGCCATCATCAGCAAACTGGCGGACGTCACGCTGTTTATCATCCGTGCCGGACTGCTCGACCGCAGCATGCTGCCCGAAATAGAGAAGTTCTACACCGACAAGAAGTACAAGAACATGTCTGTAATCCTCAACGGCACCGACGGAGGCTCAGGACGCTACGGCTACAAATACGGTTATAAATACGGTTATAAATATGGCTACCATTACGGTTATGGGAAAAATGATGAATAATAAAAATGAAGAATGAAGAATGAAGAGTGAAGAATCTGGCTGCGCGTTGATTACGCTTTTATTAGATTCGATATGATTCTTCACTCAAAAATTCTTCATTCTTCACTCTTCATTCAAAAAGATTCTTCATTCTTCACTCTTCATTCTTCATTTTCTTCACTCTTCACTCAAAAAGATTCTTCATTCTTCACTCTTCATTCTTCATTTTCTTCACTCTTCACTCAAAAAGATTCTTCATTCTTCACTCTTCATTCTTCATTTAAAAAATGTTTTTCTTCAACAGACACACAACCATAGCCGACAGCGGCATGTTGCAAGGCTATACCGACTGGCACAGCCATCTGCTGCCGGGCGTGGACGACGGGGCACAGACCATGGACGAGACCCTGCAGATACTCGAGTCATACGAATGGCTGGGCATAAGGAGAGTGTGGCTCACACCGCACATCATGGAGGACATGCCCAACAGAACGGCAGACCTGAGAGAACGGTTCCGTGAGCTGCGTTCCGTGTATCGGGGCAGCGTAATCCTAAACCTTGCCGCCGAGAACATGCTCGACAACCTGTTTGAGGAAAGGCTGGAAAAAGGCGACCTGTTGCCGTTGGGGAAATACGGTGAGTATCTGCTGGTGGAGACATCCTACTTCAACCCTCCCATAGGGTTGACCAACATCATGCTCCGCATCAAGGCAAAAGGATATACCCCCGTGCTGGCACATCCCGAACGCTACGCATACATGAACATAGAAGATTACCACAGACTGAAAGCCATGGGAGTAAAGTTTCAGATTAACCTGCCCTCCATTGCCGGAATGTACGGTCCGCCAGTGAAAAAGAAGGCGGAATGGATGCTGAAGAACAATCTCTGCGACATGACGGGCAGTGACACCCACAGTCTCAAGATTTGGGAAACAACCATCGTGAGGAGCGTTGCAAAGAAAAGCTTGAATAGTGTTCAGTGTTCGGCGTTCAGTGTTTAATTGGCTGCGTATAAAACTCAACTGAACACCGAACACTAAACACTGAACACTATTTAAATTCAGAAAGCCACTTCCTGACATCGAAGCATGGACAGGCTTTCTTGACCCAAGGCAGGTCGCGGTGACCGATGATCTCGGCTTCAGGATAGTCCATGCAGAGGCTCACAAGGAGCTCGTGCATGGTTGCCTTCTGTGCCTCGGTGCGGGTGTCGGCAGGGCGACCGTTGCTGTCCAGTCCGCCTTCATAACAGATGCCGATGCTGTGGGCGTTGTAGCGGAGAGCATGGGCACCGGGCTGACTCTCAGGGCGTCCGGGATAGAGCATACCGTCGCGGGTGATGTAATAGTGATAGCCCACGGAACGGAAGCCACGAGCCTTGTGGCATGCCTGAAGGTCCTCAAAGGTAAAGCTGCGGTCGGCACGGGTTGCCGAGCAGTGAATGACGATAAGGTTGATTTTACGCATTGTGATAATGTTTTTAAAGGTTACTTACAATTGCGGCATTGGTGCCGAGGGTTGTCAGAAGTGCTGTGAGCACTGTAATGGCAAACTGGAGGATGGTTTTCCAAGTTGATTTCTTTGATGTTGAACTCATAATGTTAGATTTTTAAAGGTTAAATATTAGTGTGGAGTGTGGAGTGAGGAGTGTTCATTGGAAACCGGTCGGGAGCCCTTATATGGCTGTGATATGGATGTTGTAATCATTCGCAATGATGAATCTGTTTTGCCATAGGTGCTCCCCGGAACCGATAACTAATCACTGAACACTAAACACTGAACACTGATTAAAGTCCGCTGCCGCCGGTACCCGGGTCTTCGGGAGTATCCGGTGTATCCTCGGCACGGCGGGGGCTGACATAGTCGGGGCTCTCCACGAGCGTGGCACCCTTGAGGTTGTCGATGGTGAACTCACCCGTGGCGCGGGCGTTGAGGTGAACGTTGGTGATGTTCTTTGCCACGGTCCACTCCTTCGGGTCGCTCTCGCCCTTAGACTTCACCTTGAGCGAGAAGATGGCAAGATCGTTGATCTTCACCTTGCGGCCCTGGAGAACCATCTCCTTGATGCACGCCACCATGTCGGTGAGGATGCCCTTGATGAGACCCTTCGAGAACGGGCTGTTGTGCTTCGACATGTGCTCCGACAGGTCGTCGAGCTCCATCGTCGGCTGCTCGTGCTTAACCGAGCCGTACCACAGTTTCTCACCTGCAACCTTAGGGTTGCGCAACTGGATCAATTGAAATTTTAATGACATAACTTCTAATAGGTTTTGAATTGTTAATAATGATGATGAATATGTACCCTCCCATTTCGCGGAGCTGAACGATACGTTTGCGCGCGTGAACGATTCGTTGGCAACTCTGAACGATACGTTT
>JAGAPI010000056.1 GCA_017623335.1 Prevotella sp. | reverse complement strand
TCTCGGCATTGCTCTTGTCGCTGCTGTTGCTGATGGCTTTTGCAAAACCATAGCCGGTGGAGTGTACATACTCGGCACGCAGCTGCATATCATCTTGTTTATATTCGGCACTTATGGCATAGCGGTATTGGTTGAGGCTCATTATACCATTCTGCTCATTACCGTTCTCATCAGTGAATTTGCCATTACGCGCATTAGAGCCAACCCAACCGAAAGCACCTATGCGCAACCCCTTAACAGGCATTACCCAGGCTCCTCCGATGATGTCCTTCTTGTTGTCTATGTCAGACATGTTGATACCTTGACCGTTGAACACTCCCATCTGATAGTGGAGTAGGGCACGCTCCGATGCATCGGGCAGCACGTCGCCCTGTATCTGCACACCGATGTCACGGCCGTTTGAGGCGTGTTCGCCTGTACGGTCGGAGAATCCTGCCAGTTTGTTAACAGCCTGACCGTAACCCATAAATCCCTGATCGATGGGATTCATGGGATTTTCAAAGGTGAAGGGACGCTTGAATTGCCCTGCTTTCACTCTTAGCTCTTTGTGCTTCTGCCATTCCACAAACATGTCTACCAGACGTGGGCTGTCGCCGAGAGTGGAAGTGTTGCCGTTTATTTGACCTTGAATCTTGTACTCAAAATCATCGAGTATGCGTCCTCCCACCGACACACGTGCCATTCTCAAGTTGAAAGTATTGCTGTTGTCACCGTCTTTAAGTGTGGCTTTATACTGCCCCAGCATATATCCGCTGAACTTCGGAGTGGTGAACACCTGCTTCTTTTCCTGTGCTCTGACAATGGTGGTGTAGGAGAGAAGTATGGTTGCTAATATCAGTCTTATGCTAAAATTCTTCATTATTTCGCAAGCTCATCAGTTTCACAGTCTTCACTCTTTTTTTCAAGCAATACTACATTCTCCACATGTGGAGTATGTGGGAACATGTCCACTGGCTGCACGGCTGCCACACGGTAATGGGCATCGAGCAACTGCAGGTCGCGTGCCTGAGTGGCTGGGTTGCAGCTTACATATACTATGCGCTTGGGAGCCGCATTGATGATGGTCTGCACCACATCGGGATGCATTCCGGCACGTGGCGGATCGGTGATGATCACATCAGGACGGCCATGCTCACTGATGAAGTCGTCGGTGAGAATATCCTTCATGTCGCCTGCATAGAAGAGAGTGTTGCCGATGTTGTTCACCTCGCTGTTCACCTTGGCATCCTCAATGGCTTCTGGCACATACTCAATGCCTATCACCTTTTGGGCTTTCTTTGCCACGAAGTTGGCTATCGTTCCTGTTCCAGTGTAAAGGTCATAAACAAGTTCGTTGCCCGTGAGCTGCGCAAACTCACGTGCTACGCAATACAGATGGTATGCCTGTTCGGTGTTGGTTTGATAGAAACTCTTTGGTCCAACCTTAAATCTGAGATCTTCCATTGTCTCGAAGATATGGTCGTTGCCCTTGAACACAATTACCTCTTGGTCGCCTATGGTATCGTTGAGTTTTTGGTTGTCTACATACAGCAGGGCAGTTATCTCTGGATAGCTGTCTGCCAAATGTTGCATCAGTCCCATGGCACGCTGCTCATCGCCTTCCTCACCATAGTGGAACTGTATTATCACCATCCACTCACCGGTGTTAGAGTTGCGGATAATTATGTCGCGCAGCAGTCCTGTGTGGTTTCTCAGGTCATAGAAAGTAAATCCGTGGCTGAAGGCATAATCGCGGATATCATTACGTATACGATTATGCAGGTCGTCCATCAGATGACATTTTTCGATTGGCAGAATCTTGTCGAAGGCTCCTGTAATGTGGAAACCGATGCCATTCATATTGTCATATTGGAATCCGCTTGCCACCTGCTCTTTGGTTAGCCAGCGCTTGTTGCAGCAGCCAAACTCCAGTTTGTTGCGATACTCGCGGGTCTTGACGCTGCCCATGATGGGGCGAAATTCAGGAAGTTCCACCTTGCCTATACGGCTCAGCTGGTCGTGAACCTGCTTCTGTTTAAATTTCAACTGCTCCTCGTATGGCAGCATCTGCCATTTGCAACCGCCACACACACCGAAGTGCTCACACATGGGGGCTTGCCGCAGTGGGCTCGGTGTAATCATCCTTACAGCCTCTGCCTCTGCATAACTATGTTTTTTTCGACGTATCTGCAGGTCTACCACGTCACCTGGAATAACCCAAGGCACAAATATCACCATATCGTTAATTCTCACCAGCGACTTGCCTTCAGCGGCAATGTCCGTGATTGTCACATTTTCCAATATCGGAAACGGTTTCTTCTTTCTACTCATAATTGTCTATGCAAAATATCTTTTGAAATATTCTGCAAAATTACTCCATTTTTTTTATTTCACGAAATAAATGTTTGTCTTTTTTGTTTTTATTGTGATTTTATTTTGTCTTGTGCCCATTTATTCGTAACTTTGCATCTGCTTTTGTAAATTTAAGTATAATTTAAGGTATATGAACGAAAACATATTATTAAGAGATGCGCGCGTAGAGGATGCCCCACAGGTGGCAAGGATGGTGATGATGGCAATGACTGACGAGTGCTGCAAGTATTTTTGCGGTCCAAATCATACTTTGGATGACTTCCACCAGTTGATGACCTCGCTTGTGGAGCGCACCGACACGCAGTACAGTCATCTTAACACCGTATGTGCCGAGGATACGGTGATGGGCATGGTGTGCGGCGTGTGCATAACATACGACGGAGGCAAGCTGGCACTGTTGCGCCAGCCATTTTGGGATGCTGCCCTAACAGAGTGGGGCATGGACCACAGTAACATGAGCAATGAGACCCAGTCCGGTGAACTTTATCTTGACTCGCTTGCGGTGCTTCCCGACTATCGCGGGCAGGGGATTGCCTTGGCTCTTCTTCGCAGAGCCAAGGAAAAAGCTGCAAGAATGAACCTTCCGCTCGGACTGCTCGTTGACTGCGGTAATCCCAAGGCTGAGGCACTCTATTTCTCTGTTGGTTTCCGTCATGTTGACGATAATATGTGGGGAGGGCACAGGATGAAACACTTGCAGTGTTGAAAAGCTAAATATTCGTAAAAAAACGTTTTTTGTAGGCTTGGATGCTCCAAAATTCAATATTATTGTGTAAATTTGCAAACAAAAACAAACATAAGTAATCATTTTTGGAATGAAAACCGTCAAAAAAGATTTTGTGACCATTGCCGATCTCACTAAAGAGAAGATTATGTATATGATTGAGATGGCAAGCGAGTTTGAGAAACATCCTAACAGGGAGTTGCTGAAAGGTAAGGTGGTTGCCACTTTGTTTTTTGAGCCTTCTACACGTACACGATTGAGCTTTGAGACTGCCGCCAACCGACTGGGAGCACGGGTGATAGGTTTTGCCGACCCGAAGGTGAGCAGCGGGACCAAGGGCGAGACTCTGAAGGACACTATACTCATGGTGTCAAACTATGCCGACGTGATTGTGATGCGCCATCATATTGAGGGAGCAGCGCAATATGCCAGTGAGGTGTCGCCGGTGTCTATTGTGAATGCGGGCGACGGCGCCCACCAGCATCCTTCGCAGTGTATGCTCGACCTGTATTCAATCTATAAGACGCAGGGCACACTTGAGAACCTCAACATCTATCTTGTAGGCGACCTGAAATATGGGCGCACGGTGCACTCACTAATCATGGCAATGCGCCATTTCAACCCTACATTCCATTTTGTGGCTCCCAAGGAGCTTGCCATGCCCCAGGAGTATAAGATTTACTGCAAGGAGCACGGAATAAAATTCAAGGAGCACACAGCATTTAATGAGGAGGTAATAGCCGACGCAGACATTATATATATGACGCGCGTGCAAAAGGAACGCTTCTCCGACCTGATGGAGTATGAGCGTGTGAAGAATGTCTACATTCTCAAGTCGGATATGTTGGCAGGAGCAAAGGAAAACATGAAGATTCTTCACCCGCTGCCGCGAGTGAATGAAATAGCATACGATGTTGACGACAATCCGCACGCCTATTATATACAGCAGGCAGGAAACGGACTGTTTGCCCGTGAGGCGATATTCTGCGACGTGCTGGGCATTACGCTCGATGAGGTTAAAAACGACAAGACCATTATCAATCAGTAAGAAGAGAACTATTATGAGCAAGCAAGAAAGATTAGTTGCCGCTATCAAGAACGGTACGGTGATAGACCATATACCTTCAGAGAAAACTTCGCTGGTGGCAAGCGTGCTGAAACTTTTTGAACTGCAAACGCCTGTGACTATAGGCATGAACTACAGGTCGAAAAAGCTTGGATGCAAGGGAATAATAAAGGTGGAGGACAAGTTTTTCACCGATGAGGAAATTTCACGTCTGTCGGTGGTGGCTCCCAATGTGGTGCTTAATATCATACGCGACTTTGAAGTGACGGAGAAGAAGGCTGTGATACTGCCCGACGAGCTGCACGGAATTGTGAAATGCAATAATCCCAAGTGTGTGACAAACAATGAGCCGATGGCTACCGTGATGCACCTCACCGATAAGGAGCACGGCATTCTGAAATGCCATTACTGCGAGAAGGAGCAGGAGATAAGCAAGGTGAAACTTGTATAGAATGTTTGTCCGGTGGTGTGTAACGAATTGTAATTCATATAGGTAATAGATATATATTTAATAAATTTTGTAAGAAGATGAAAAAAGAACAGGAGATTTTCGACCTCATTGAGAAAGAGCATCAGCGCCAGTTGCGCGGTATTGAGCTTATCGCATCAGAGAACTTTGTCAGCGACGAAGTGATGCGTGCCATGGGTTCTTACTGCACCAACAAGTATGCAGAGGGATATCCGGGCAAGCGTCACTATGGCGGTTGTGAAGTGGTAGACGAGATTGAGACTCTTGCCATAAACCGTGTCAAGGAACTTTATGGCGCAGAGTATGCCAACGTGCAGCCTCATTCAGGAGCACAGGCTAATGCTGCAGTGTTGTTGGCTGTATTGGAGCCAGGTGATAAGTTTATGGGACTTGACCTTAATCACGGAGGACACCTGAGCCACGGCTCACAGGTGAACACTTCGGGCTTGATTTACAAGCCCGTGCCATACTTCCTCAACAAGGAGACCGGGCGTGTGGACTATGACGAGATGGAGCGCATTGCCATAGAGGAGAGACCTAAGCTGATTATCGGCGGAGGTTCAGCATACAGTCGCGAATGGGACTATGCACGTATGCGTGCCATAGCCGACAAGGTTGGAGCACTGCTTATGATTGACATGGCTCACCCTGCCGGACTCATTGCAGCAGGATTGCTCGACAATCCTGTGAAATACGCCCATATTGTCACAAGCACCACTCACAAGACG
>JAGAPI010000055.1 GCA_017623335.1 Prevotella sp. | reverse complement strand
GGATGCCCGTCGGGAGTGTAGTTCACGTTCTCGCAGGCAAAAAGCTCGTTCACGAGGTTCTCCATCTCATCGTTTGTGAGAATCTCGCCGTATGTTATCGCCGCGCTGCGCGCCATGCTCATAGCCATCGAGCTGTTGATATCGTCGATGGTGCTGCCGGTCATATCGGCGGCATCGTCTACAATCTGCTGCAGCAGCGCCGCCGGGTTCATGTTCTCAATGCCGGCAGGTATGCCGTTGAGCGCATAGCTTCCGCCGCCAAGTGGCGTCAGTTCAAAGCCTATGGCGGCAAGCTCGGGCATGAGCCTCTCCACTATTGGCATCACGGCAGTGTCGAACTGAATCATCTCGGCGAAGAGCAGACGCTGTGTGGCGTTCTTGCGGTTGGCTATCATCGCCAGATAGCGCTCATATCTCACCCTCATGTCGGCACGGTGCTGGTCGATAATCATCAGTCCCGACTTCACGGCAGTCATGATGTATCGCCCCTTGTACTGATAGTGCGCCGGCGACTTCTCGTCGATTACATTCTGTGTCTCCTCCGCATCGTGGCTAAGCGGCATCTCCAGTATGGTGCCGCCGTCGTCGGCAGGGTCGGCGTCGTCAAAGAGCGTGGGCTGCTGTCCGTCCTCTGCAGTGCTGTCGCCCAAGCCCTTGTACAGCTCCTCCCAACTGTCGTCCATGTTTGCGCGCGGAGTGTATGACGACGGTTCGCGCGTGGTCTTGAACGGATTATACGTGGGGTGGAGCGTGGTTTCCGGCTGCGCTATGCTCTCGGCAGGATTGAACACGGGAATGTCGGGCTGCCCCACCGTGTCGAAGTCGATGGTGGCAAGGTCGCAGAACTTGCCTATCGCATCCTTCACCGCCGCCAGGATAATCTGCCATATCGGCTGCTCGTTCTCAAACTTTATCTCGGTCTTCGTGGGGTGTATGTTCACGTCGATGTCGGCAGGGTTCACGTCGAAGTAAATGAAATAGGGCACGCTCATGCCTGCCGGCACCAGTCTGTCGTATGCCTGCATCACTGCCTTGTGGAAGTAGGGATGCTTCATATAGCGCCCGTTTACGAAGAAATATTCGTGAGCCCCCTTTTTCTTTGCCGACTCCGGCTTGCCAATGAAGCCCGTAACCTTGCACATGGTTGTGGTGACATCGAGCGGCAGGAGGTCGGAGTTGAGCTTCTTGCCGAAAATGTCGACAATGCGCTGCCTGAGACTGCCGCTGCGCAGGTCGAACAGCTCCGACTCGTTGCTGTGGAAGGTGAAGTGAATGTGCGGATATACAAGCGCTATGCGCTGGAAAGCCACGATGATGTTGTTGAGCTCAGTGGCATTGGTCTTCAGGAATTTCCTGCGTGCAGGTACGTTGTAGAACAGATTTTCAACCTTGAAGTTGCTGCCCACGGGGCACGATTCGGGCACCTGAGCGGTCACACTGCTGCCGCTGATGCTGATATGCGTGCCTATATCGCTGTCGGCGGTGCGCGACCTCAGCTCAACCATCGCCACAGCCGCTATCGAGGGCAGCGCCTCACCGCGAAATCCCATGGTGTTGAGCGCAAACAAGTCGTCAGCCTTGCGTATCTTCGACGTGGCGTGACGCTCAAAGGCAAGGCGGGCGTCGGTCATACTCATGCCCTTGCCGTTGTCAATCACCTGAATGGAGGTGCGGCCAGCATCCACCACAATCACGTTAATGGTCGTGGCACCGGCGTCAACGGCATTCTCCACCAGCTCCTTTATCACCGAGGCGGGGCGCTGTATCACCTCACCTGCGGCAATCTGGTTTGCCACCGAGTCGGGCAGTAACTGTATTATGTCGCTCATGCTGAAAATGTCTTTTTTAGTTATTACTCCAAATGCTGCACGGGGGCTTCGCGGCGCTTCTCGGGCTTCAGTTCCTGCCCTCCCTTTTTGCCCCGCCACTCAAAGATGTCGTCCTTGTTCAGCGGACGTATGTAGTCAAACCACGCAAAGGCGGGCAGCTGCCGCCTGTCGGGCGGAATCTGTGACAGCGGATAGGCATCGCCCTCCGACTTCGGCGCCCACACCTTCTGCATCTTCCTGTTGTTGAAGAACACCTTCATCAGCGTGGTCTGCAGATAGTTCTCCAGGATTATGGTGCTGTCGGCATCGTCGATGGGGAAGAATATTGCAAGCACATTGTCGATGGCGTGCGCCTCGCGTATGTTGCCGTCGTCGAAGAATGCCTTCATCTCTTTCGACGACACCTGATTATAGCGTGTCGAGTCGGGTATGAGCCGCTCCACCGACAGTGCCTGGTTGATCACGTGCGCCCAGTTCACGGTGGAATCCTTCATATACACCCTTATCTCCTCGCCGAGAAGTTGCTGGTTGTTGTTCCACACAATCGGGTCCTTGTACATGGTCATGCACGAGTCGAGACTGTTATACACCAGTGAGTCACACACTGCCTGCACGTCAATGCGGTAAGCCCTCACCTTGTTGTAGGCATGAATCTTGCGGTAAACCGAGTCAGTATTTATGTTGAACGTGAAAATCTTAAACGTGTCGGCGTGCATGAACAGCGAGTCCTGCTGCGAGTAGTCGATAGCCACCGCCCTTTTCGTCACCATGGCATATCCCTTCTCGCCGTCATACCAGCCATAGTCGCTGGTGAGCTTG
Source organism: Prevotella sp. (assembly GCA_017623335.1). The sequence continues at coordinate 6,300 of JAGAPI010000055.1, read as the reverse complement.
TTCTTGTTCACCGTGTCCACATAGACCACGTTGCCGAACGCCTCGCTTATGTCTTTCTTGCTGTCGTGATACACACTGTCGCCGATAAGCGTCTTGCCCCCGTCGTTCATCACCGACCTGCCGTACATCTCCGACTGTTCTGTCTTGGTGTTGTAATATCCGTCCTCGGTGTTTATGGTACTTGCGCCGCTCTTTATCACCGACGGACCCACGGCATGGGCAAGCGACTTGCCCGTGTCGTAATACAGGGTGTCGCCCGTGAGAAGCATCTTCTTGTCGCGCAGACGCACGTTGTAGTTGAACACAGCCATGCGCGTGTCTGTGTGATATTCGCCCCAGTCGCTAGTGAGCGTAGTGTTGCCGTCGACGAGCTTTCCGCCCTCGAAGAAATATCCGATGTTATACAGGCGGTCGTAGTTCAGGCTGTCGGTGTACAGCTTCTGGCGCCTGTGGGTGAGCACCACCTCATGGCGTGCCTCCGCCATCTGCTCGTTGCCGTCGTAGAAGGCATACTTGCTCACGAGCGTCAGTGTGTCGCCCTGCACCATCCTCACCTTGCCGAAAGCCTCAAACGAGTTGCTTACCTCGTAGAAATACGCGCTGTCGCAATAGAGTGTCGCACCGTTGTGCCTGAACTGCACATTGCCGTTGAGAATCTGCGCCTCGGGGTTCTTAATCTCATCATAGTGAAGCACGTCGGCATGCACCAGATACACGCGGTTGTCCTTCTGCGCCGTCTTTCTCGGGCGCGACTTACGCTTCTGCTGCAGTGCCGGCGCCGACTGCGCCATAAAAAGTCCAAATAGGCACAGAACAGCCATGATGACCATTCTATGCCTTTTTATATAGTTGTTGTTTGAGTCCGATGTCATTTAATCCACCCCTGATATTCAAAATTACAGTTCTTATACTGGTCGTTCACGCGCACATATACGTTCTTTATCTTGTTCACCACCCATTCGTGTATGGCTTCCTCCCTGCGCTTGTTGAGCACCACGTCCTTCAGTATCTGATAGTCCTCGGTGATGGTTGCCTTATGACCCTCCACGCGGTTTTTCAGCTTGGCAATGGCGCACACCGTCTTGCCGCGCGTGTTGATCATCTCAAACGGCTTCGACACCTCGCCCACCTGCAGTCCGTCAACAGCCCTTGCCACCTCCTGCGGCAGCTCCTGCATCTGGAGCTTCGATGTGCGCCTCGTCATTTCCGCAGAGGTGGACATCAGTCCAAAGTTGTTTCGTGTGTCCTTGTCGTCGCTAAGCACCGACGCAGCCTGTTCGAAGGTAAACTTTTCTGCAATAATGTCGTTGCGCACTGAGTCGAGCCGTGCCAGTCCTTCAGTTACCGCCTCGGGCGACACCTGCGGCTTCATCAGTATGTGGCGGCACTTTATCTTCTCGCCGCGCTTGTCGATGAGCTGTATGATGTGGAAACCAAACTCCGACTCCACCACCTTTGAAATCTTGTTAGGATCGGTGAGGTTGAACGCCACGTTGGCAAATGCAGGGTCGAGCATACCTCGTCCCGTATAGTCCAGCTCGCCGCCACGGCGCGCCGAGCCCGGGTCTTCCGAATACAGTCGCGCCAACGACGAGAACGAAGTCTCTCCCTTTGTCACACGGTCGGTGAAGCTGCGCAGCTCGTCCTTCACGCGGTCGATTTCCTCCTGCGGAATGCGCGGTGTCTGTGTGATAATCTGTACCTCCACCTCGGTGGGCACAAACGGCAGACTGTCCTGAGGCATATCCTTGAAGTAACGGCGCACATCGGCAGGAGTAACTATGATGTTCTCCACCAGCTTCTCGCGCATCATTCCCACTGTCTTGCGCTCACGCAGCGCCGCACGCAGTTCACTGCGTATCTGACCTATGCTTTGCTTCTTGTATTCCTCCAGTTTCTCGCGCGAGCCAATCATTTGAATCCAGTGGTCAAGCTGCTGGTCGGCCTCGGCTGCCACATCGGCATCGGTCACCTCAATACTGTCGATTGCAGCCTGCTGCAAAAACAGTTTTTGCAGTGCCAGCTGCTCCGGAATCACACAGTCGGGGTCACCGTTGAAGCGCTGTCCCTCCTGCGCTGCCTGAATACGCATCTCCTCCACGTCCGATTTCAGTATAGCCTCGTCGCCCACTACCCATATCACCTCGTCGATGACGCTCTGCTGGTGTATGGCAGTGCTGTCGGTGTCATTGTCGGCAGCCTTCGCCGTGTTCTGCACCTTTGCCATTGTGCCAAAGGCAACAAGTACCGACAAAGCCAGAAATGAAATGCGGAATATTGAGTTTCTGTTCATTGTTTTCTTCTTTATATTGTTCAGTGTTTGTTTACAATATTGCTCAATGTTTATTTACAATATTGTTCAGTGTTTGTTTACAGTCTTGAGCACATCGGCATTGACACTCACCTGATACTTCTTTCTCAGTTCATCAAGCCATTCTTTTTCCAACTGCTCCTGCCAGTCGGCAACCACCAGCCCGCGCACATCGTTGTAGTCCTGCGGAGCCTTGAGCGTCTTGCCGTATGTTGCATCAATGGGATAGTCCTTCAGCGGAGTCACCGTAGTATTCTGTTTGAACACTTCACGGTCAACCAGCGGATTGTCCCCTTTTTTGAATATACCCTTCTCCACTCTGATGCGGATAATGGAGTCGTTGTTGAACGTGGTGCGCAGAGCCTCGTTCCAGTCCTTAAAGCTGAGCTTCTTCACGCAGTCTCTCACAGCCTTCACATCATCCTGTGTCTTCACGTGGTATGCCATGCCCTTGAAGCGCGGCTCCTCCCATTTATATTTCTTCCTGTTAGCCTTGAAGTATGCTGCAAGTGCAGCCTCGTCCTTGGCTGCCTTCTCCCACACTGTCCTGTTGCTTATCTCATAGAGCAGCAGACCGTCATAATATTCCTGAATGAGGTATCTCAAGTTGCTGTCCTTAGCCTTCAATTCCTCGCAACGACGGTTGAGGACCTCCTCAGCGCTGAGCTTTCCCCCACTCTTCGTCACAATCGAGTCAAGTTTCTGGCTAACAATGCGTTCTCTCACTCCACGCTGCTCTATAAACTGTATTATATTGTTTCGGAGCGAGTCGTATGGCTCTGCATCCTTAAATGCTTTCATATTAATAATGTGGTAGCCCGCCGGCGAGAGAAAAGGCTTGCTTGTCTCACCTGGTCTGAGCGAGTATGCCACATCCTCAAACTCCTTGAGAGTCTGGTTCGGAGCTATCCACGGCAGCATACCGCCATTCCTTGCCGAACCGGGATCTTCCGACACCTTCCTTGCCATTTCCGCAAAGTCACTGCCAGCCATCAGCGCATTATATACAGAGTCAATACGCTGTTTTGTCTTTTCCTGCTCCGCAGCCGGGGCATTTTGCTTCAGGCGCAGCAGAATGTGCGCCGCACTGAAGAGCCCGCGATCACCAATATTGTCCTTATAGTTGTTGTATACCTTCCGTGCCTCAGCCTCCACATCGCTGTCGGTGACAAACGACGGACGGACCTGCTGGTCGCGGTATTGCAGGAACTCCTTGCGGAAACTCTGCATGGTGTCATAACGTGCCTCAAGGGCAGCCTCTACCTTCAGTTTGTAGTTTACAAACAGGTCAACATATTCATCAACGCTTTTTTTGTCAATCACGCCGTCGGAATTGTTCTTGTTGTAAGAATATTCAAACTCCGAGCGCATCACTGGCTTGCCGTTGATTGTCATCAGCACAGCATCAGCATTGTTCTGCGCCACAGTGACAGTGGCACAGAACATTACTGAGACGTATGTGAAAAGTCGCTTTATATTAGTCATTGATTTATGAATCCTAAAATATTATCCGGCGCGTTTAAATCTTCCAGCCAGACATTAAAGCCATTAAGCAGAATTAAATTTTTTATCTGCCAAGAATTAACATCTGTACAGCCGGGATTTTTCACCAGCCGGAAATTAATTGTTGGGGCGGCTGTAGTTAGGAGCCTCGCTTGTTATCGAGATGTCGTGAGGATGGCTCTCCAGCACACCAGCATTGGTGATGCGCGTGAACTTGGCATCGTGCAGCTTTTCAATGTTTGCGGCACCGCAATAGCCCATTCCCGAGCGCAATCCGCCCACCAGCTGATAGATAACCTCCTGAACGGTTCCCTTGTAAGGCACACGTCCGGCGATGCCCTCCGGCACGAGCTTCTTCACGTCCTTGGTGTCGCCCTGGAAATAGCGGTCCTTAGAGCCGTTCTTCTGCTCCATAGCCTCCAGCGAGCCCATGCCGCGGTAACTCTTGAACTTACGGCCGTTGAATATGATTGTCTCGCCCGGACTCTCCTCTGTGCCTGCAACGAGCGAGCCTATCATCACAGAGCTTCCACCGGCTGCGATAGCCTTCACGATGTCGCCCGAGTAGCGCAGACCACCGTCGGCGATGAGCGGCACCCCTGTGCCCTGAAGTGCAGAATATACGTCGTAGACAGCGGAAAGCTGAGGCACACCCACACCAGCCACCACACGTGTGGTGCAGATGGATCCGGGACCTATGCCCACCTTCACGGCGTCGGCACCATTCTCAACCAGCATCTTTGCAGCCGCACCTGTAGCCACGTTGCCCACAACGATATCCACTGAGGGGAATGCCTTCTTTGCCTCCACCAGCTTCTCAATCACTGACTTTGAGTGACCGTGAGCAGTGTCAATCACGATGGCGTCGGCACCGGCGTTCACCAGCGCCTCCATGCGCTGCAGCGTGTCGGCAGTAACGCCCACTCCCGCAGCCACGCGCAGACGTCCCTTGGCATCCTTGCAAGCCATAGGCTTGTCCTTTGCCTTTGTAATATCCTTATAGGTGATCAGTCCCACGAGATGGTTCTCGCTGTCCACCACCGGCAGCTTCTCAATCTTGTTTGCCTGCAGAATCTCTGCCGCAGCCACGAGGTCGGTCTGCTGATGCGTGGTCACAAGATTCTCGGTTGTCATTATATCGTCAATCTTGCGGTCGAGCTGACGCTGGAAACGCAGGTCACGGTTGGTGACAATGCCCACCAGACATCCGTTGTCATCCACCACAGGTATACCGCCGATATGATATTCAGCCATAATGTTGAGAGCATCCTGCACGGTGCTTCCGCGGCGTATGGTCACGGGGTCGTAGATCATGCCGTTCTCAGCACGCTTCACGATAGCCACGTGGCGCGCCTGCTCGTCAATGGTCATGTTCTTGTGGATAACACCGATACCGCCTTCACGCGCAATGGCAATAGCCATCTGCGACTCGGTTACAGTGTCCATCGCCGCTGTGACAAAAGGCACGTTTAAGTCAATGTTGCGTGAAAATTTTGTTTTTAACTCTACTGTCTTAGGCAGTACCTCTGAATATGCAGGAATCAGCAAGACATCATCGTAAGTCAAGCCGTCCATTACAATCTTATCTGCAATAAATGATGACATAATTATACTGAATATATTTTTTATTGCGTGCAAAATTAACAATAAAAATCGAGATAGCGCGCATCTTGCTACATTTTCACGCAGACATTAATATGATTTAACAAACTATTCACGCCTTCATTATACGATTTAACACACTAATTTGCCATTTCGCTGATGTACTGTATTCTCACAAGCCTTATCTCGTTCTCGTCGAACTCGCTCTCAAACGCCGCAATCATCCCTTTCACGTCATCCTTCTGCTGCTTCTGCATATACTCGTACATCACGTCAATGTCGTCCTCGTCCATTATCTCCTCAAGAAAGTACTTGATGTTGATTTTCGTACCGCTGATAACTATTTTCTCCAGCTCGCTCACCAGCTCGTCAAATTCCATTCCCTTGGCATCGGCAATGTCTTCCAGGTCCATTTTGCGGTCGATGTTGTTCACAATGCTCAGCTTCATCGCACTCTGCTTTGCCACCGTTCGCAGCAGCATGTCGGCATGACGCTCAATCTCGTTCTCGTCGCAATATTTCTTTATCAGACTCAGAAACTCTTTTGCATACGGCTTGCGCAGCTTGCCCTCGCCCACACCGCGTATCTGCCGCAGTTCTTCGTTGGTCACAGGATAGTCGGTTGCCATCTGCTCCAGCGACACATCCTGGAACACCACGTACGGTGGGCAGTTGAGTTTTTTCGCCCACTTCTTACGCAGATTCAACAGCATGCTGTTGAGTGTCGGGTCGAGTGCGCTCGTACCTGTCACCTCATAGTCGGAGAACTCCTTGTTTTCCACAATCATAAACGAGTGCGGCTCCTTTATGAACTTCTTTCCCGCGGCTGTGACCTTCAGCAGTCCGTAGTTCTCCACGTCCTTGCGCAGATAGCCCGAGAGCAG
>JAGAPI010000054.1 GCA_017623335.1 Prevotella sp. | reverse complement strand
TATGGAGAACGTACACTGTCAGAAGTCGAAGCACGCCGTGCTCATCAACGGACTTGACGAGGAGGACCGTGTGTACAACGTTCACGTGAAGAACTGCACCTTTAACGGACTCAAGGCTGACCCGATAAAGGCAACGGGCAAGAGCCACGACATCTATTTTGAGAACATAACGACCAACTGGAAGTAATCTACACATTACATTTAAATATATAAAAGACATATATGAAGAAAATACAGATTCTGCTTGCAGCACTATTGATGATGCCATTGGCAATGTTTGCCGAGGGATGGGACAATCAGCTGTATAAGCAAATAGAGAGCCGCATCGTGGCACCTACATTCCCCGATGCAACTTTTAACATTACAAAGTATGGCGCATCGCCGAAGGCTTCGGCTGCAAAGAACCAGAAAGCCATCAACAGGGCAATCGAACTCTGCTCGAAGAAGGGCGGCGGCAAGGTGGTGGTGCCCGCAGGAACATTCATGACCGGTGCCATAACGCTGAAAAGCAATGTGAACCTTGTGGTGGAAAAGGGAGCGGTGATAAAATTTGCCTTCCAGCCCGAGCTTTATCCATTGGTGTATACACGTTGGGAAGGACTCGACTGCTACAACTATTCGCCGTGCATCTACTCAAACGGTGCGAAGAACATCGGTATCACGGGTGAGGGAACCATCGACGGCAATGGAAGCAACGACACTTTCTGGCAGTGGACTGCCGTGCCGGCGTTTGGCTACGACAAGGACAAGACAAAGGAAAACAGCAAATATCCAGAACCGGGACAGACAATGGGACCACGCGACCGTCTGCAGAAGATGTGTGAGGATAATGTTCCCGTTGCAAAGCGTATATTCGGCATGGGCAAGGGACTTCGCCCACAGCTTGTAAATCTCGTGAACTCAGAGAACATCCTTATAGAGGGAGTGACTCTGCTCAACTCGCCGTTCTGGGTGATGCATCCGCTGTTCTCGAAGAACATAACCGTGCGCGGCGTGAAGGTACACAACGACGGTCCTAACGGTGACGGCTGCGACCCTGAGTCATGTGAGGACGTGCTGATTGAGAACTGTCTGTTTGACACCGGTGACGACTGTATCGCCATAAAGAGCGGACGCAACGGCGACGGCAGACGCGACGGACGTGCGAGCAAGAATTTCATTGTGCGTGGCTGCGAGATGAAGGACGGTCACGGCGGTGTGGTTATCGGCAGTGAGATTTCGGCAGGATGCCAGAACGTGTTTGTAGAAAACTGCAGGATGGACTCTCCAAACCTTGACCGCATACTGCGCATCAAGACCAACTCATGCCGCGGCGGCATCACCGAAAACGTGTTTATGCGCAATGTCGTGGTGGGTGTATGCAAGGAGTCTGTGCTCCGCATCAACCTCGACTACTGGCCCAAGGAAGTTGCCGAGCGCGGTCACAATCCTATCGTGCGCAATGTGTGGATGGAGAACGTTACCTGCGAGAAGTCAAAGTACGGCGTACAGCTCAACGGTCTTAACGACGTGAGCAACATCTACGACATTCACATCAGAAACTGCCGCTTCAACGGTGTGCAGGCAGATCCTGTGCTGCGTACAGGCAAGAGTCACGGACTGGACTTTGAGAACCTTATCATCAACGGCAAGCTGGTGATGCTTGAAAAGCCTTATAAGAACTACAGCGAGTGGATGACCTACAGCGAGATGCAGCGCGTGCCGCAGCCATATATGCTCGACTTTGCCAAGAAGCCGAAATGGAGCTATGTGATGGGCATTGAGCTGGAGTCGATGCTTGACACCTATCTTGCCCACGGCGGCGATGCCATCAAGAAGTATTGTCAGGCATACACCGACAAGATGATTGATGCCGAAGGCAACATCGACGGATATAAGATTGAGGATTACAACCTCGACCAGATTCGCACCGGTCACTTCGTGGCACGTATGTATGAGCTTTATCCTGAGGCAAAGAACAAGGCTGCCATCGAAATGCTCATGCTGCAGCTCAAGAAACAGCCGCGCACCAAGGAGGGAGTTTACTGGCACAAGGCGATATACTCTTATCAGGTGTGGCTCGACGGTATCTTCATGGGACTGCCGTTCCACGCTCTTACAGCCAATATGTTCCTCAACGACAAGCAGTCGCAGAAAATCTACAACGATGCAGTAGACCAGATAAAGAAGACCTACGAGCGCACCCTTGACCCCAAGACTGGACTCAACCGCCATGCATGGGACGAGCGTTGCGAGATGTTCTGGTCGGACAAAACCACCGGTTTGTCGCAGCACTGCTGGGGACGCGCACAGGGCTGGTACACAATGGCTCTCATTGAGCTGCTCGACGCACTGCCCGAGAATTACAGCCGTCGCGCTGAGGTGATTGAGCTGGTGAAGAAGGATTTCGACGCCATCATCAAGTGGCAGGACAAGAAGACTGGACTGTGGTATCAGGTGATGGACGCTCCCGGACGTGAGGGCAATTATTTGGAGGCAACCTGTTCTTCTATGTTTGCCTACTCGCTGCTCAAGGCTGCCCGTAAGGGATATGTGGGCGACGAATACCGTCAGGCAGGAATCAAGGCATACAAGGGCATAATCAACAACTTCATTGAGGTGAACAACGACAAGACCATTTCGCTCACAAAGTGCTGCGAGGTGGCAGGACTTGGCCCCGGCGTGAGCAAGAAGGTACTGAAGGCTGCTCCGAAGGTGAAGGAGAACAAGCGCCGCGACGGTTCGTTTGAATATTACATCAGTGAGCCTGTGCGTGCCAACGATGCCAAGGGTGTAGGTCCATTCATCTGGGCTTCGCTCGAAATGGAGCAGATGGGTTGGAACACTGATAGCGAGTATTAAAATGAAGAGTGAAAAATCTCGTTGCCCTCGAAATGAAGAATCATTTTTTGCAATGAAATGTTTATGCACTAAATAAAAATGAAGAAAAGAATTGGTATATTGATTTCAGCCGCTGCACTTTGTGTAGCGGCTGTTGCACAGACTCCGGCTTTTCCCGGAGCTGAAGGTTTTGCACGCTACACAACAACGGGAGGCCGCGGCGGAAAAGTGATACATGTAACAAATCTTAATGACAGTGGCACGGGGTCGCTCAGATGGGCTTTGTCGCAGTCGGGGAAGAAAATTATTGTGTTTGACGTGAGTGGATACATCGATTTGAGAAGTGATTTGAACATTACAAGTAATACAACTATTGCTGGTCAGACGGCACCGGGTGAAGGTATTACCTTGCGTTATTACACTGTAAAATTTACAGGTTGTGATAATGTCATTTGTCGATTTATTCGTTTTCGCCGCTCTCAAGTCAAGAATGTGAACGATGGTGCTGATGCAACATGGGGACGCGAGCATAAAAACATAATCCTCGATCACTGCTCTTTTTCGTGGAGCATCGACGAGGTGGCATCGTTCTATGACAACGTGAACTTCACAATGCAGTGGTGTAATGTTACTGAGGGACTTGCAAATCCAGGACATTCAAAGGGTGCTCACAGCTATGGAGGTATCTGGGGGGGCAAGGGCGCATCTTTCCACCACAACTATATTTCTCATGTGCAGAACCGGGCTCCGCGATTTAATGGTGCGCGCTATAATTGGAACGGTTATGACAAGACGAAATATGAGAATTCCATACAGGCTGAGCTGGTTGATTTCCGCAATTGCGTGATTTACAACTGGGGAAATGGCAACGGATGTTACGGAGGTCCAGGTGGCGGATATATCAACATGATAAACAACTACTATAAGGCTGGTCCTGGGACAAAAAACAGGACACGTGTAACTCAGGTTTCATTCTCAGATGCCACAAATGGCGGCGATAATCCTTTTCCCGATTATGCAAGCCGATATTATATAAGCGGCAATTATGTTACAGCGGCGTCCAATCCAGAGAACTACGACTGGAAGGGTGTAATATATGATTCTGGTGTGCAGAAGGACGGTGAGCGATATATTAAGGATGCCAAGCATTACTATGGTAGCAATGTGGAATATGTAAACATTAATGGCACTGACTGCGTGAAACTGAAGCTCGACAATCCGATTGAGGCAGGAGAGGTGACAACCCATTCTGCCCAAACAGCATACGAAAAGATTCTTGATTACTGCGGAGCAAGTCTGTGGCGTGATGCAGCTGATGCCCGTTATGCCGAAGAGGCTGCTACTGGCACCACGACATTCAACGGCGATGTTGCGTATGTTGACAAAGACGGCAAGACGTATGCAAAATCAAATACAAAAGGTATCCTTGACTGGATTAATGACCCGACAAAAGAGGCGAATCCCAAGACTGCAAGCTATCCAGAGCTTAAAAATGAAACCCGCCCCGCGGGCTTTGACACCGACGGCGACGGTATTCCAGATGAATGGGAGACGGCAAACGGCCTTAATCCAAATGATGCAAGCGATGCAGTGCAAACCACTGTTGACACAAAGGGATGGTACACCAACATCGAGGTTTACGCAAACTCGATTGTGGAGCATATCGTAAAGGCGCAGAATGCCGATGCCATTACTGCTGTAGATGAATATTATCCTGCATACAAGACACCAACAGGGATAGGAGAAATCAGTACTCCGACTTCTGTAATACAGAGAGTTGAATATTTCTCGCTCGACGGAAGCAAGCTGTCCGAGCCGGTTAAGGGAATAAATATCCGCAAGATAACGTACTCAAACGGAAAGATTAGCACAGACAAGGTGATAAAGTAATTTCTGTGGAATAAATTACTCCTGTAATATGAACACCCTGCCTCTAAAAGGCAGGGTGTTCTGTTTAATCTTAAAAGTTAGCCTATAAAAAATTTTATTTGAGCATTTATTTTGCATACTTGTCAATTAACCCTTGTGCTTGGGTGTCGCCCATCTGCTTGGCTTTCTCAAGGTTTTTCCTGCCCTCAGCCTTGTTCCCGCTGAGGCATTGCGCGAGACCGAGAAACAGGTATCCGTCGCTGCTGTCGGGAGCGAGCGCTATCAGTTCCTGCGCCGTGGCGATGGCGTCGGCGTAGAGCTTCACGCGTATTTCGAGCGAAGCCTTCTCGGAGTAGTAGAGCGGGTTGCGGTCGTTCTTGCTTATAGCCTGACGTATGTCGTTGAGAGCCTGCTGGAACAGGCGGCACTGGCGCTCGGCGTCGAAGCGTATGTAGTAGAAATGGTCGTTCACCTGCGGCATCAGTTTCTCGTAGTTGTTCAGGTCCAGCACAGCCTCGCGCATCTTGCCCTGCGCCATGCGTGCCTCGGCGCGCGCCAGTATGTAGGGTGCGGCATCGCGTATGTAGGGCTCGGAAAATGTTGCCACTGTGCTGTCGAGCAGTGCCAGCATTGCTATGCTGTCGCCCATTTGTGCCTTGCACATTGCCGCCCCGTAAAAATTGTCGGCGGTGGCGCTGCCGCTGCCGCTCTTTGTCAGCTGCGTGTATATGTCGAAGGCATCTTCGTATTTTTTCTGCGCAAACTTTATCTGCGCCTTCAGTGCCGAGTATATTGGCTGCGGGTTCTTCCCGTTGGCTGTGTTTATAGCCTGCTCCGCCTTGTCGAGCGACCATGGGGCGTAGAGGTTCTCCGGCTTTTCATACACGTTGTGCGAGTAGATCATGCGGGCGTAGGTGTAGTAAATGTCGTCGTTGGCGTCGTCCACCTTTATCGCCTGCTGCATGTCGGCGTCGGCG
>JAGAPI010000001.1 GCA_017623335.1 Prevotella sp. | reverse complement strand
GACGGCAATGAGGTCACACTCACGGGTGTGTCGTCCACCCATGAGGGCGTGAAGGGAAAGGTGAGATTCCAGGGACGTCTGGCTGTTGCCGCAAAGGGCGGTGCGACATCGTGCGCAGGAGGAGTGTTGGCTGTGAATGGTGCCGATGAGGCAACGGTATATGTCAGCATTGCCACAAACGTGGTGAATTGGCAGGACATAAGCGGCGATGAGGTGGCGCTCACACGTGCCGCCATAAACAATGCCAAGGCTAAGGGGTATGAGGCTCTGAAGGCTGCTCATGAAAAAGTGTTCCTGAAATACATGAACCGTGTCAGCTTCTCGTTGGGCAAGGACAAGTTTGCCCACCTCACCACAGACAAGCGTGTGGAGCAGTTTGCAAAGAACCAGGACGATTATCTCGTGTCTACATATTTCAAGTTCGGACGTTATCTGCTCATCTGCTCGTCGCAGCCGGGCACACAGCCTGCTAACCTGCAGGGTATATGGTGTGACAAGATGTTCCCGTCGTGGGACAGCAAGTACACCACCAACATTAACACTGAGATGAACTACTGGCCTGCTGAGGTGACCAACCTCACCGAGCTTAACGAGCCTTTGTTTAAGATGATTGACGAGCTTACTGTGAGCGGGGCGCGCACGGCGAAGGATATGTACGGCGCAGGCGGATGGGTGCTTCACCACAACACCGACCTGTGGCGCTGCACATGGCCTGTGGACCGTTCGGGCACGGGCCTCTGGAGCGTAGGCGGAGCATGGATGTGCCGCCACTTGTGGGAGCATTATCTGTACACTGGCGACAAGGATTTCCTTAAAAAGGTATACCCGACGATACTCGGAGCGGCGCAGTTTATTGCCGACATAATGGTGAAGGACCCGAAGACTGGCTATATGGTGATAGCTCCGGGCGAGAGTCCTGAGAATACTCCCAATGGTTATGGTACACCGATAAACTACGGTGTGATGATGGACAACGAGATTGTCACAGAGCTGTTCACCACCGTGATAGAGGCGTCTAAGATTGTTGGCGGTAACGACAGTGACAATGCCCTTGTGGCAAAGGTTAAAGAACTTCTGCCGCAGATTGCTCCGCTGAAGGTGGGCAAATGGGGGCAGTTGCAGGAATGGCTCTGGGATCTCGATGACCCCAAGGACAATCACCGTCATGTGTCGCATCTCTATGCGCTTTATCCTGCATGTCAGATTTCTCCTTACCGTACTCCCGAGCTGTTTGACGCTGCCCGCACATCGCTTGTGGCACGTGGCGACGTGAGCACAGGATGGAGCATGGGATGGAAGGTGTGTCTGTGGGCGCGTCTGCTTGACGGCGACCATGCCCTGAAGCTCATTACCGACCAGCTCACGCTGTCGCCCGATACCTTCCTTGTGTATGGCACCACTAAGCAACGCGGAGGCACCTATCCTAATTTGTTTGACGCTCACCCGCCGTTCCAGATTGACGGTAACTTTGGCTGTACGGCAGGAATCGCCGAAATGCTCATGCAGAGCCACGACGGTTTCATCTATCTGTTGCCTGCGCTGCCTGCACGTTGGACAGAGGGCGAGATTAGCGGTCTGAAGGCACGAGGAGGCTTCACCATAGATATGGCTTGGAAGGGCGGCAAGATATGCAGCCTGAAGATTCATTCGCAGAATGGCGGAGTGTGCCGCCTGCGCACCACCGCCCCGATGAAGGGCAGGGGACTGAAGGCATCGAAAGCCAAGGACAACAAGGCGAAAGAGGCTCAGGGCATAGCGCCCACATGGCTCTACGACCTTAACACAAAGGCTGGAAGCACATATTTAATAATGTAGAGGAGTTAAAATCACAACTCCTTTAAAAATCACAATTATCAATTATTCTGTAGTTAAAATTATGAAAAAACAACTGATTTCCGCCGTGGCTCTTATGCTCACGGCAAGTGTGAGTGAAGCCAAGGTGAGACTGCCTCACCTCATTGGCGACAACATGGTGATACAGCAGCAGAGCGATGTGAGGCTCTGGGGCTGGGACAAGGCTGGCGAGACCGTCACGGTAAGAACCTCGTGGAGCGGCGAGACTGCCACAGCCAAGGTAGGCAAGGACGGCAAGTGGCTGCTCACGGTGAAGTCGCCGGCAGCCTCGTACACTCCGCTGTCAATTACTTTTTCCGACAGCGACGGTTCAACCACCATCAACAATGTCTTGTCGGGCGAGGTATGGGTATGCGCCGGACAGTCGAACATGGAGATGCCTGTAAAGGGATTCGGCAATTGTCCAGTAAAGGACGTGAACGAAGTGGTTCTCGATGCAGTAAACAGCAAGGGAGTACGCTCGGTAAAGGTGCCGAGTGTCATGAGCATGCGGCCGTTGGACGATGCGCAGTGTGAGTGGCGCCAGTGCAACATGGGCACTGTGGGCGAATTTAGTGCCACAGGCTATTTCTTCGCCCGCATGGTAAGCCGCGCCCTCGACATTCCCGTTGGTCTCATCGAGGCTAACAAGGGCGGCTCACGTGTGGAGAGCTGGCTTGACGAGGACAACCTGAAGAAATACACTAAAGAGGAAATCAAGGACTCGCTGAAGATGACCAAGAACTTCAAGTGGGACTTCCATTATCCGCTTCTGTGGGGCAACGGCACTTTCCATCCAATCCTCAACTACACTGTGAAGGGAATCCTTTATTATCAGGGGTGTTCCAACGTGGGTGACCCTGGCAATCAGTACAGCGAGCGTTTGAAGCTGCTTGTTGAGCAGTGGCGCAGAGACTTCAAACAGGGTGAGTTGCCGTTCTACTTCGTGCAGATTGCGCCTTACTGCTATGGCGACGGCTTGGACGGCATCAGCGGCGCCTTGCTCCGCGAGCAGCAGGTGCGTGCCTCTGACATCATTCCCAACAGTGCGCTTGTGTGCACCAATGATGCGGTTTATCCCTACGAGGCACAACAGATACATCCCGCACAGAAGCAGAAGGTGGGCGAGCGTCTGGCTTTCCATGCCCTCAACAAGACCTACGGCATAAAGACTCTGATATGTGAGTCACCGCGCTATAAGGACATGATTGTGCAGGACGGTGCCGCTTATCTCAGTTTCGACAATCTTGCCGATGGCTACAGCCGTTGGGGCGACATCGAGGGTTTCGAGGTGGCTGGTGAGGACAGGGTGTTCCACAAAGCCACTGCAACGAAGTTCTGGGCTGAGGGCAACGACCCGCGCAACGAGCGTATTGCCGTAAGCTCTCCTGAGGTGAAGATTCCTGTGGCTGTGCGCTACTGTTTCAAGAATTTCCAGATAGGTAATCTCGGCAATCAGGGCGGACTGCCGCTGTTCCCGTTCCGCACTGATAACTGGTAACAATTAGTAATTTATAATTATTAATTTTTTTAATGCATCCTCTTGATAAATTTGTCTGCTGCCCGAGTTGCGGCAGCAGACGTTTTAGAATACAGAATGAGAAGAGCAAACGCTGCGACGACTGCGGCTTTGAATACTATCTCAATCCCAGTGGCGCCACTGCCGTGTTTATTGTCAACAGCCGCGGCGAGATTCTCATCAACCGTCGTGCCAAGAACCCTGCAAAGGGAACGCTCGACCTTCCCGGCGGCTTTATGGATATGAATGAGACTATCGAGCAGTGTCTGTTCCGTGAAATCCGCGAGGAGACCGGTCTTGAAATTTCCTCATGCCGTTACCTCTTTAGCCTGCCTAACCTTTATCTTTACAGCGGCATGGAGATTCCCACCATCGACTGTTTCTTTGAGTGCCGTGTGGACGGCTGTCCCGAAGTCACTGCTGCCGACGATGCCGCCGAATGCCGTTGGATGCGTCCCGAGGACATTGACACCTCACAGATGGGACTCAACAGCATACGTACCGGCACAGAGCGCTATCTGCGCATGATATGCCAATAGTTTACCAGCCTGCTGTTTTTCCTGTCCCGGTCTATAATTAGACAGCTCTTGCTGATAATTATCTATATTCGTACAGAAATTAATTTATCTCGGTTCTTTTTTCCGTCCAAAGACTTTGAACATAAAAGCTTCAAGGCAAAAAACATTTCAGCTTGTCCTCACGGGATTCTTGCCGCACGTCTTAGAAAACATAAATGGAAGTATGTCAAAACCAACCTTCTACTTACTTTTAGGTACAGATTACACGGAATACACAGATTAGTGAAAGAAGAAACCTGTGTATTCCGTGTAATCTGTGCCTAATTTATGTCATTATGATTACTTGTTTAAATTTTGGCACACCCTCATTTATTTATAAAAATGAGATATTTTTATCGTATGAAATATTCAGAATTTTGCGTTTCCGCTCCTTACGCCTCGCGCTGGCGGACACCCATGCGTGCCTCAACCACATTGATCACGTAGTCACCGAGCTTCTCACACTCGCCGATGATGTCCATATAGAGAGTTCCGATGGCGTAGGTGTATTCGTGGTTGTTCACATCGTTGATGTTCTGGCTGCGGAGCTGGTTGCGGAAGTTGTTTATCTCGTTCTCGATGTTGAATGAGCGGTTGATGTCGTAGTTGCCCTTTCTTCCCGTTACGAGCACGTTCATCTGCACGAGCGAGTCTTCGGTGAGCTGCATCATCTGGTGGATGTGGTCATACTGCCTGCCGGTGAAGTCTTCCTTGCCGCGCTGCTTGCGGTTGATGGTACGGGCAATGTTGTAGCAGCTGTCGCCGATGCTCTCAAGCTCGCTTATCTCACGGAGCATGGCACGTATCTTTGCCTTCGACTCGTCGCTGAGGTGATTGTCACTTACGCTGTCGAGATATTTTGCTATCTCTATCTCCATGTTGTCGGAGATGCCCTCATATTTCTCAATGCGCGAGAACAGTTTGACAAACTGCGCCTCTTCCTTGGTCTCAAGCAGCTCGCGCACCATGCCGAACATACGCTTGATGCGCTCGGCAAACGACATAATCTCCTTCTGTGCCTCCAGGATTGAAAGCTCCGGAGTGCTCATCAGACCGCTGCTGATAAAGCGCAGGCGGAAATCCTCTTCCTCCTCGGTGGTCTTTGGCTTGATGACCATGCACACCAGTTTCTCTATCAGCGGGATGAACCATATAAGTATGAGTGTATTGCTGATGTTGAAGGTGGTGTGGAATGCGGCAAGAACAAACGAGAGTATTGCCGGATTTGTAACATTGTTTGGATCGACACCGACCATGCCGCACACCATGTTGATAAACGGATGGAACACGCACAGAACCCACACCACGCCAAACACGTTGAAGAACATGTGGGCGAGGGCGGCGCGCCGTGCCTGAGCGTTGGCTGTCAGGGCGGCGAGGTTTGAGGTCACGGTGGTTCCGATGTTCTCGCCCATCACCAGTGCTATGCCCTGATAGATTGGTAGCACTCCGCTCGAACAGAGTATCATGGTGATAGCCATGATGGCTGCCGATGACTGCACACACATTGTGAGGATGCTTCCTATGATGAGGAACACCAGGGTGGTGAGGAAGCTGTTGGGGTCGAACGAAGAGAAGAAATTGATGACTTCTGGTATGTGGGCGAGATCCATGTCGATGCCTGTTTGGCGCAGAGTGCCCAGTCCGAGGAACATGAATGAAATACCGAAGAGGAAGTCGCCCGCTATCTTGCGCTTCTTGCTGTAGATTAGGATTATGGCAATAAAAAATGCAGGCCACACGAAATCAGTGATGTTGAACGTGAATCCTGCACTCATAATCCAAGCTGTAAGCGTGGTTCCGATGTTTGCTCCCATGATTACCGATATCGCCTGCGCCAGGGTCAGCAAACCTGCATTGACAAACGATACCGTCATGACGGTGGTTGCCGTTGATGACTGTATGGAAGCCGTAACAAGGGTACCTGTAAGTACACCGAAAAATCTGTTGGTGGTCATTGCACCGAGAACGTGGCGCAACTGCGAGCCTGCCATCTTCTGCAAGCTGTCACTCATCGACTTCATACCAAACATCAGCAATGCAAGTGAACCGATGATTTTGAAGAATAACCAAATACTCATTAATTTTTGTTATAATATTAAAATTTCGTTGCAAAGTTAATAAAAAAAATGAAAAATGAAGAATGAAGAATGAAGAATCATTTTAACAAAGTAATTTTTAATATTTTTTAAAATTATTACTAAATGAAAGTGTTTTCTCATATTTTATTATTACCTTTGTGCGCAAGAACGGTTTGCCTCCGCAAAAAGAGACAGACTGACTGTAGAAAACAACCGTATTTTATGAACAGAGAGTACACAACAAATAATATAATTGCTTAAAAACGGACATGAACGTAAAAATAGAACCTTCGTGGCAGCAGCATCTCCAAAGTGAGTTCGACAAGCCGTATTTCTCAGCGCTCACACAGTTTGTGCGCAGCGAATACACTCAGTATCAGTGCTATCCTCCCGGCAGCCTCATCTTCAATGCCTACAATCTGTGTCCCTTCGACAAGGTGAAGGTGGTGATAATAGGGCAGGATCCCTATCATGAGCCGGGGCAGGCACACGGACTGAGCTTCTCCGTGGCAGACGGCGTGCAGTTTCCGCCGTCATTAGTGAACATCTTCAGGGAGATACAGCAGGACCTGGGCAAGGACATTCCCATGTCGGGCAATCTCACACGGTGGGCTGAGCAGGGCGTGCTGCTGCTCAACGCCACGCTCACGGTGAGGGCACATCAGGCTGCAAGCCACCAGAGAAGAGGATGGGAAGAGTTTACCGATGCAACAATACGGATACTCAGTGCCGGACGCCAGCATCTGGTGTTCATCCTCTGGGGAGGATATGCCCGCAGCAAGAAGGCGCTCATCGACACCTCGCGCCACTTAGTGCTGGAGAGCGTACACCCGTCGCCTCTCTCCGCCAACCGCGGCGGCTGGTTTGGCAACCACCATTTTTCAAGGTGCAACGAGTATCTTAAGGCCCATGGAATGACGGCAATCGACTGGTAGTTGAGATCATCACTTAATTACTTCCCCAAAAACATAGAAACTAAAACAGACACAGCTATGAAAAGACTATTCATTTTCATATCAGCCTTGCTCATGGCAGGCAACATCCTTGCCCAGTCGGCAAAAGATGAAATCGACAATAACATCAGGCTTACTGCCAGCAATTATCTTGCATACCGTGGTCCGCAGAAGCAGTTGACAAAGGTGCCGAAGGGACTGAAACCGTTTTATATCAGTCACTACGGGCGCCACGGTTCGCGTTATCTTATAGGGGACGGCGACTATAACATTCCGCTCAACACACTGAGCAAGGCGGAGAAGGACGGCAAGCTGACGCCGCTGGGGCAGGAGACGCTCGGCAAGGTGAGGACGCTCGTGTCCCGTGCACAGAGACGCCACGGTGAACTTACGCCGCTGGGACACCAGCAGCACCGCGACATTGCCCGCCGGATGTATGAGCGTTTTCCCGAGGTGTTTGCAGGCTGCGTGCATGTCGATGCCAAGAGCACTGTGGTGATAAGGTGCATATTGTCGATGGAGAACGAGCTGCAACAGCTGATGCTGCTGAATCCCCAGCTGCAGATTTCGCAGGACGCGAGCGAATACGACATGCCGTATATGAACCACGGCGACAAGGTGCTCAATGCTCAGAAGGATGTGACGAGGGTGCAGATGGAGTATCTGGCATATTTCAGAAAGAATTTCGACTACAAACCGCTTATAGAGCGTCTGTTCACCGATGTGGCATACGTGGAGAACAATTTCGATGTTTACGAGTTCGTATCACGATTGTTCAAATTGGCAAGCAACATACAGAGCACCGAGAGCCGCCACGACACCTCTTTATATAATGTCTTCACCAACGACGAGCTTTACCGTCTGTGGCAGGTTGCCAACGCATGGTGGTATCTTCACTATGGACCGGCTCCGCAGAACGGCGGTACACAGCCGTTCTCACAGCGCTATCTGCTGAAAAACATTATCGAGAAAGCCGACTCGGCTATAGCTCTGCCAAAACCCGGTGCCACACTGCGCTTCGGACACGAGACGATGGTGATGCCGCTCACTTGTCTGCTGGGGCTCAACGGGCACGACCGTCAGATTGCCGACATCGGGCAGCTGGAGCAGCAGGGCTGGGTGAACTACCGTATATTCCCG
>JAGAPI010000053.1 GCA_017623335.1 Prevotella sp. | reverse complement strand
GTCGAGCACATGCTCAATGTACTTCACCGAGTTGAGATGCCCGTTCACGTCGATGTCGTTGTAGGAAGCGATGAATGAGCTCTCCAACTTCGCCCCGTCACCCATCTTCACTCTCGACGGTTTGCCTATCGGGCATTCCTTCTCACGCTCTATCCAGCCGTTAATCTCACCGTCGCGTATGGCGAGTATATCCTGTGGCTGGCGTGTCACAGTGTCAATCATTGCCCAAATACTACGACCATAACCGTAGACCTTGCCATCAGGCGACACCACACGGAAGTTTCTGTTGGTAAAGAAACGCATGGCGCTCTCCACCCATGTCTCCACAAAGAATCTGTCGCCCTCGGCAGGCATCTCATCCATCTCTATGGAGAGTCTTGACAGCACCCACGTCTTATTCACAGTGTTGAGATAGCGCATGCCAAATCCCCGCTCCGAGGAGTGGAAGTCGGCAGCATTGAGCATGTGGTTGCCCAAGTGTCCCATAAACAGCCGGTGACCGAAGTCACAGTGGAATGCGTCTGCCGCAAACTCATAGCGTCCTACCTTGTCCATCTTTATTTTCCTTTCAACTCCTGCTTACGTCCCTCAAGGAATTCGCTCACCTCCTCAAAAGGATTACGGGTAACGGCGATGCGTCCAGAGCGCGTATACTGCTGCACACAGTCAAACTCCTTGAGCACATTATAAAGCTCCATGATGTGCTCAGTCTTGCCGCTCTTCGACACAATGATGTAGGTGGGGTTTACCTCAGTGATGCGTGCCTCATACTTACGTATAGCGCGCGAAATCAGCGGATTAGCCATCACCTTGGGAGTGCTGAGCTTGTAGAGACCAGTCTCACGTAGGAACAGTTCCTCGTCGAGATAGTATGAAGCCTTCACCACGTCAATCTTCTTCTCAATCTGCTTTGTTATCTTTATTATCTGATCCTCATCGCTGTATGCCGTGATGGTATATTTGTGTATGCCAGGGATGCTCGATGCCGACACATTGAGGCTCTCGATATTCACCTGACGGCGTGTGAACACAGCCGTTATCTGGTTGAGCACACCAGCGATGTTCTCCGAATACACAAGCAAAGTATATAGTTTCTTATCTTCTTCCATATCTTTTTAATTCTTCACTTTTCCCTCTTCGTTCTTCACTCTATTTCAGTCAAGGTGCAACTCTAAGAGCATATCATCTACATTATTTCCCGGAGGTGTCATAGGCAGCACATTGGCGTCTTCCTTGATAACACATTCTATTATCACCGCCCCGTCATTGTCGAGCATAAACTGCATAGCCTTGCCTATGTCCTCGCGGTCTTTCAGCAGCATGTACGGAATGCCGTAAGCCATAGCAATCTTCTCGTATGCCGGGTTCATCATCTCGGTAAACGAGCGGCGTTTGCCGAAGAACATGTCCTGCCACTGGCGCACGTTGCCGAGATAATTGTTGTTGAGAATAAACATCTTCACTGGGCGCTTCTGCTCCATGATGGTGCCAAGCTCCTGGATGTTCATCTGGAAACCGCCGTCGCCGGCAAACATACACACCGTGCGGTCGGGAGCACCATAAGTGGCTCCAATGGCAGCCGGAATGGAGAATCCCATCGTGCCGAGACCGCCGCTGGTGGCAAGTGAGCGGTTGCGCTTGAAGTGGAAGTAGCGGCATGCAAACATCTGGTTCTGACCTACATCGGTCACAAGCACGGCATCGCCCTTGACAGCCTCAGCCACGGCATTAACAATCTCACCCATAAGCAGTGGTCCCTCAGTGGGATGAATTGCAGGCTTTATCACCTTCTCATACTCCTGTTTGTCGTACTCGGCAAAGCTCTCGCGCCATGCGCCGTGACTGCCCTTCTTCAGCAGTTTGGTTATTGCAGGCAGCGACTCCTTACAGTCTGCCACCACAGGCACATCTACCTTTATCACCTTGTCGATTTCCGACGGGTCAACCTCCAAGTGTATCACCTTTGCCTGCTTTGCGAAGTTCTTCGGCAACCCCGTGATACGGTCGCTGAACCTCATGCCGATGGCAATGAGCACGTCGCACTCCTGAATCTTTATCGAGGGGGCAAAGTTGCCGTGCATTCCGAGCATACCCATGTTCAGACGGTGGTCGCTGGGCAGTGCCGACAGTCCGAGCAGAGTGCGTCCTGCAGGAATATCACCTTTTTCAAGAAACTCCACCAACTCCTGCTGGGCATTTCCAAGTTCCACACCCTGACCAACAAGTGCAAAAGGATGCTTGGCGTTATTGATAAGCTCGGCAGCCTCCTTCACCTTGCCTTCATCAACGGCGGGATAAGGCACATAGCTGCGCACACAGCGCACTGTCTGCGGCTCCCACACAGCCGAGTTCACCTGAGCATTCTTCGGGAAGTCGAGCACCACTGGACCGGGACGGCCGCTGCGCGCAATATAGAAAGCACGGCTCACAGCCCACGCGATATCCTCTGGACGACGTATCTGGTAGCTCCATTTTGATATTGGCTGAGCCACGCCCACGAGGTCTATCTCCTGAAAGGCATCGGTGCCAAGCACGCTGGTGCCCACCTGGCCTGCAATGACCACGATAGGCGTTGAGTCCATCATGGCATCAGCCACTCCCGTGAGAGTGTTGGTGACACCAGGACCGCTGGTTACAAGCGCCACACCCACATCGCCGCTCACACGGGCATAGCCCTGTGCGGCATGTGCCGCCCCTTGCTCATGGCGCACAAGAATGTGGTCGAATGCTTTTTTCTCACCTCTTGTATAATGGTATAAGGCATCGAACACAGGCATTATCGACCCTCCGGGATAGCCGAAGATGGTCTTAACGCCCTCGTTCTGAAGAGCCTTCATCAATATTTCCGCTCCTGTTATTGTCTGTTTCATAAAAATTTTCCAATTTTTTTAATGAAGAATGAAGAGTGAAGAATGAAGAATGCGAAGCTGATGAGCTTTGCGAATAATTTTCGTTCTTCCTCTCATTAATCCATAACTATATAGGCGTAGCCCATTCTTCATTCTTCACTCTTCATTTAAGATTCTCACTCCACCCTTATCTGCCGAGCTTACGCTCTGCGCGTATGCTCTCAGTGCCTTGCTCACCACGCGGTCGCGCTTCAGCGGTTGCTGTGGACGCGCGGCAAGTTCCTCATCACTCAGCTTCACGTTGATTGAACGGCTTGGGATGTCAATCACGATGATGTCGCCATCCTTAATCTTGCCGATGTTGCCGCCTGCGGCAGCCTCCGGAGAGATGTGACCGATGCTCAGTCCTGACGTACCGCCAGAGAAACGTCCGTCGGTAATCAGCGCACACTCCTTGCCAAGGTGACGGCTCTTAATATAAGATGTAGGATAAAGCATCTCCTGCATACCCGGACCGCCCTTTGGTCCCTCGTGGGTGATAACCACGCAGTCGCCTGAGTTCACCTTTCCGCCGAGAATGCCCTCACAGGCATCTTCCTGAGAATCGAAGCACACTGCAGGGCCCTCAAAGTGCCAGATGCTCTCGTCAACACCGGCAGTCTTCACCACGCAGCCGTCCTGGGCAATGTTGCCGAAGAGCACAGCCAGTCCGCCGTCCTTGGTGTAGGCGTGCTCAAGGTCGCGAATGCAACCGTTGGCGCGGTCGGTGTCGAGCGTGCCCCACTGTGCGTCCTGACTTCCCATCTGTGTGGAGAAGCGTCCACCCGGCGCACTTTGGTATATACGGTTTGCCTCATCGTCAATCTCTGCCTTTGTAATGTCATAGGCTGCCATCTGCTCGGCAAGAGTCTTGCCGTCAACACGAATAGCGCTGCCGTCGATGAGTCCGCCCTTGTTAAGCTCGTTGAGAATGCCGAGAATACCGCCGGCACGGTTGCACTCCTGCACACTGTACTTCTGTGTGTTTGGAGCCAGCTTACACAGACAAGGCACTTTGCGGCTCAGCTCGTCGATGTCCTTCATCTTGAAGTCGGCGCCTGCCTCCTGTGCCACAGCCAAGAGATGGAGCACGGTGTTGGTGCTGCCTCCCATGGCTATGTCGAGCGCCATAGCGTTCATGAATGCCTTGCGGGTGGCTATGTTGCGTGGCAGCACGCTCTCGTCGCCGTCCTCATAATATGCGAAAGCGTTTTTCACCACCTGACGGGCGGCTGCCTTAAACAGTTCAATACGGTTCTTGTGGGTTGCAAGGATAGTACCATTGCCGGGCAGTGACAGACCTATTGCTTCAGTCAATGAGTTCATAGAGTTGGCGGTGAACATTCCCGAGCAACTTCCACAGCCAGGACAGGCGCAGCTCTCAATCTCTGCCATATCAGCATCACTCACCGACGGATCGGCACCCTTAATCATAGCAGTGATAAGGTCGGCGTTCTCACCGCGCCACTTACCAGCCTCCATCGGACCGCCCGAGCAGAACACCGTAGGGATGTTCAGGCGCATACTTGCCATGAGCATTCCCGGGGTAACCTTGTCGCAGTTGGATATGCAAATCATGGCGTCGGCCTTGTGGGCATTCACCATATACTCCACTGAGTCGGCAATGATGTCGCGGCTCGGCAGCGAATACAGCATGCCGTCGTGCCCCATGGCAATACCGTCGTCGATGGCGATGGTGTTGAACTCTGCCGCATAGCAGCCCATTGCCTCAATCTCTTTCTTTACTATCTGACCAATCTCATGAAGATGGGTGTGACCCGGCACAAACTGTGTAAACGAGTTGACGATGGCAATAATCGGCTTGCCAAACTGCTCGCGCTTCATACCGGTGGCAACCCACAGGGCGCGGGCTCCAGCCATTCTTCTACCTTCTGTGCAAACACTGCTTCTCAGTTGATGTTTCATATCCTTATTTCTTTTTTTATCCTTGACAAATATGTTATCACTGATAACTATTTTCTAAATTGTTTGCAAAGGTAGTCATTTTTTATCGTACCACCAACGATTTTACAATATTTTTTCCTGTAAACTTTCAATTCATAATTATTTTTGCGCTTTTATTGATAAATAATAAGAATTTTAAGTATAATTTCTTCGAATTATCCCGTTAAAGTTTAAAATTTGCAGACTTTTATTACATTGCAATTTTGGAATCAATATTTCACTATAATATAATAAATTTGCTAATATGCCGTTAATACAAAAGATGTAGGATATTCATTGAAAAAACGCAGGAAAGACAGATGAGAAATATAATATTGGCGATTGTCATATTGACGGGAATGGCGGCAAAGGCACAGACGGTGACGCTCACCGGGCGTGTGGTGGACGAGGAACGTAACCCTATAGAGCTTGCCACGGTGAGCTGCGTGGAGCAGGGCAAGGTGGCAATGACAAACCTGAAGGGAGAGTTCAGCATAAGTCTGAAATCTGCCGACTCGGTGGTGGTAAAATTTTCAATGGTGGGTTATGCCGCCCGTAAACGTGTGTTGAGACGCCCGCGTGGAAAGCTGAACATTGAGGTGACGCTGCCGTCGATGGCTGCGCTCGGTGAGGTGGTGGTGACAGAAAAGAAGCGCCAGACCACGGGCACCCAGCAGCTCGACGTGAAAGACATGAAGCAGACGCCAAGCAGCACGGGCAACGTCGTGGAGGACATGATACAGCAGCAGGCGGGCGTGTCGACCCACAACGAACTGTCGTCGCAATACAACGTGAGAGGCGGTTCGTTTAACGAGAACTCCGTATATATAAATAATGTGGAGATGTACCGTCCGATGCTCGTGAACAGCGGACAGCAGGAGGGACTGAGCGTGATCAACGCCGACATGGTGGAGAGCGTTGCATTCTCTACCGGCGGCTTTGAGGCACGCTATGGCGACAAGATGTCGTCGGCGCTCGACATACAGTATAGGCAGCCAAAGAAAAACGAGGCACGGCTGGAGGCATCGCTGCTTGGCGCAAGTGCTTACGCTGCCGTGAAAACCAAGAAGCTGACTATGAGCCACGGACTGCGCTACAAGACCAACCGCAACCTGCTCGGCTCGCTTGACACGCAGGGCGAATATAAACCTAATTTTCTTGACTATCAGACTTATATCACATATACGCCAAATGAGCGGTGGAAGATTGACCTAATTGGTGATATAAGCGAAAACCACTACAACTTCATACCATCGTCACGTGAGACATCGTTTGGAACAATGGAGGACGTGAAGTCGTTCCGTGTGTATTTCGACGGTCAGGAGAAAGATGTGTTCAGGACACTTTTCGGCACAGTGGGAATAGAGCGCAAGTTTACCGACAGGACAAGCATGAAACTGCTGTTATCTGCATTCCACAGCAAGGAAAAGGAGACGTACGACATACAGGGACAGTATTGGCTGGACGACACACAGAGCAGCGAGAACCTCGGTGTGGGAACATACCATGAGCATGCCCGCAACTATCTCACTTCAAACATGCAGAGCGTAAAGCTCATGGCAAACCACAAATGGGGACGCCACCAGAGCGAGGCTGGCGTGACCGTGAAATGGGAGGACATAAAGGAGAACTCACGCGAATATGAGATGCGTGACTCCAGCGGATACAATATCCCCCACTCGCCCGACCGTCTGAATCTTATCTATTCGCTGATTTCACGCAACAAACTGTCGAGCAACCGTGTGGAGGGATATATTCAAGACACTTACCGCTGGGCATCGGGCAGCGAGGGCGGCACCCACTACACCCTGAACTACGGGCTGCGCATGAGTCACTGGAGCTATAACCGCGAGACAATAGTGTCACCACGCCTGTCGCTCGCCATCATTCCCGCACACTGTCAGGACATGACCCTGCGTTTTGCCACAGGACTGTATTATCAGACACCTTTTTATAAGGAACTACGCGATACCGTGACGCAGAATGGCAGAACGGTGGTGGAGCTTAACCCTAAAGTGAAAAGCCAGCAGTCGCTGCAGTTCATAGTCGCCATGGACTACCGTTTCAAGATGAATGACCGTCCGTTTAAGTTCACTGCCGAGGCATATTATAAAAATCTGCACAATCTCATACCCTATAACGTGCAGAACCTGAAAATCACCTACGATGCCAGTAAGCAGTGCGACGGCTATGCCATGGGACTCGACCTGAAACTGTATGGTGAATTTGTGCCGGGCACCGATTCGTGGCTCACGCTGTCGGTGATGAAGACACAACAGACCATCAACGGCATAAAGACACCGCTGCCCACCGACCAGCGGTGGGGTGCCAACCTGCATTTCACCGACTATTTTCCCGGCACAACACGCTGGAAGATGACGCTGAAGCTTGCCTTTGCCGACGGACTTCCATTCGGTGCGCCACACAAGGGACTGGAGTCGATGCCATTCCGCGCCCCTGCCTACCAGCGTGCCGACATAGGCATGAGCTATCTTGCCTTCAACAATGCTGAGGGCAAAAGGAAATCGCCGGTGAAGAATGTCTGGGTGGGAGTGGACTGCCTCAATCTTTTCGGTATCAACAATGTAAGCTCCTACTACTGGGTGACCGACGTCACCAACCAGCAGTATGCCGTGCCTAACTATCTCACGGGACGTCAGGTCAACGCCCGTGTCAGCGTAGAGCTGTAATAATGCAGACGTGGGTTATGACTCAGTGAAAGCAAAAGGATGTCATTCATCATCGAAACCGATGGTGAGACGGCGCAGGTCGTAGAACGAACCGTTGTAGATATTAAAGTCGACAAAGCCTTTGATGCCCGGCAGTTTCCCGCAGTCAGTATGCTGCCAGAATTTCCATTCACCCTTGTATTCCACCTTGTCTACATAATAATGTGCTATCCAATATGGATACTCGTTGAACACTGAGTCACTGAGATATGTCATCTTGAACTTGTAATAAGTATAGATGATAGGCTTCACCTTATAGCGCTGCTCAATGAGCCTCAGCCATGTGAGAATGCTCTCCTTAAATTCTGCATCGGTTTGCGTCTTCGACTTATGTTCTACATCGAGTACTGGAGGCAGGTCGCCGTCGGCAAGTTTCACATTCTTGATGAAATGCTCAGCCTGCGCGCGCCCTGTGGAGCGGTTGCTCCAAAAATGATAGGCTCCACGTGTGAAACCGTGTTCGCGTGCTTCATGGAAATTGCTTTTAAACATGGGGTCGATGCGCGTGCTGCCCTCGGTAGCCTTAATCATGATGAAGCGGATGGGCGATTTCTTAATTTTTCCATTGTCGCGCAGCTCGTCCCAGTCTATCTTGCCCTGATAATGTGATATGTCTATGCCGTGGATTTCATAACCGTCGGGATAATTCACATCGCCATACAAGGCGCGCCAGCGGAAACCGAACGGCCCCACAAAAAAATAATAGAAAAACCAAATGTAGGCAAACACTATGCTGGCACCGCCAACCCACCACACCCAGCCTGGCAGGCGTTGCAGCAGGCGGATAATGATGCCGGGGCGTTTCCTGTACGATGTTACTTTGTTTTTCCTACGTTTTTGTGCCAATGTGAAAATGAAGAATTTTGATAAATGAAGAATGAAGAGTGAAGAATGGAGAGTGAAAATTGAAATGAGCTGTGCGCAGCCCCATTCTTCACTCTTCATTCTTCACTCTTCATTTAATTCTGCTCAAGCTGCAGAGTCTTTGTGCTCTGGTCGCAAACCTCAGAGGGACCGAAATACTGGATTGGTCCGGGATAAACGTATGCTGTCTGATTAGCCCATTCGTCACGCTTGCTTGCAAAGAACTTGAACGGGGCACCGTCGAGCTCAACGAGAGCCTTACGGATTACAGGCTTCATCTTACCGTTGCGGCGCTCAAGGTTCATCATCATTGTGATAGGCACACCGCCTGCAATCCACTCATTGGCTGGAGCTGTGGTGTTCTTGATGATTGACATATAGCCAGTCTTGCCGTTGGCAATGAGGCGTGATGCGTTGAAACCGAGAGAGTAGCAGTAGTCTGCGTCATAGTTGGAAGGAGCGGCGCAGCGTCCCTCATAGCCGAAGAAATGGTGCTGGGCTGCAAACTTTCCGACATACTCGCCGGCAGCCTTCATCTCTGCAAGTTTCTTCTCAACCATACGTGAGAGCAGCTTCTCTGTTTCGATGAGCGACACCTGAACGTTGCCGTGCGGGTCGCGGTCGAGAGCCAGCTGTGATGCCACATCGGCAGGCAGAGAGTTGAACACAGCCAGATTCTCAGCCGAGATGTGAGACTTGACAAAGTCAATCTGCTGGTCGCGTGCAATGCCCTGAGCCTCGTCGGTGGCAAGAACGTCGTTAAGCTCTGCGATAAGTTTCTTGATTGCCGGAATGAACTCGATGAGTCCCTCAGGAATAAGCACAGTACCGAAGTTGTTGCCCTCAGCAGCACGTGCAGCCACGGCCTTTGCTATATATGTAACAACCTCGTCGAGCGACATTGCCTTTGCCTCAACCTCCTCAGACACGAGGCAGATGTTTGGCTGGCACTGCAGTGCGCACTCCAAGGCAATGTGAGAAGCCGAGCGGCCCATGAGCTTGATGAAGTGCCAGTATTTGCGTGCAGAGTTACAGTCGCGCTGAATGTTGCCGATAAGCTCTGAATATGTCTTACAAGCAGTGTCGAAACCGAATGAAGTCTCAATCTGAGCGTTTTTCAAGTCACCGTCGATGGTCTTCGGACAGCCGATAACCTGTACACCGTACTTCTTTGCTGCATAGTACTCAGCCAGCACGCAGGCATTGGTGTTGGAGTCGTCGCCACCGATGATTACAAGAGCCTTGATGTTGAGCTCACGGAGAATCTCGATACCCTTCTCAAACTGGTCTACCTCCTCCAGTTTTGTACGGCCTGAGCCGATGATGTCGAAACCGCCGGTGTTGCGGTACTCGTCGATAATGTCGGCTGTAAGCTCCATATAATTATGGTCAACCAGACCGCCGGGGCCCAGAATGAAACCATAGAGCTTGCTGTCGGCATTGAGGCTCTTGATACCGTCGAAAAGACCTGAAATAACGTTATGGCCGCCAGGAGCCTGACCGCCGCTGAGGATTACACCCACATTGAATGGTGGAAGCTGCTGAGCCTCACCTTCTACAAACTCGATTACGGGCATTCCGTAAGTGTTAGGGAACAACTCCTTGATTTCCGCCTGGTTATCCACACTCTGGGTAGGAGCACCCTCACTCACCTTTACCGCACCCTGAAGAGCCTTTGGCAGCTTTGGCTGATAAGCGGCTCTTGCGATTTGTAAAGCACTTTTTTCCATTTTCGCTTAATTTCTTTATTTTAAATAAACAATCGTTTTCGTTTTTTGAAGTGCAAAAATACGATTTTTTTGTTAGAAAAAAGAATGAAAAGTAACAAAAATAACGATTTTAGGATTTTTTATTAATAAATTATTGTTGTATATCAAAAAAAATGCCTAACTTTGACACTGAAAATTAATCAAAATAGGTAAAACAATAAAAATAAATGTTATGGCTAAAAGAAGAATACTGAAAGCCAATATCAAGTTGGCATGCGGAGATTTGTTCAACGAGTGCATCGCGATGTCACTATATAATAAGGTGAACATTGAGAACACCACTACTCTACTGCAATCAATCATTAAGGTTCAGAATGATTATGTGAACCGTATCAGTCATGTGGAAAGTGGAATGAGTGCAAAAACTTATTTCAAGAATCTCGTAGAGAGTTTCAATGCCCAGACCACAGAGATTATCGACCAAATAAACAATCTCAACTGATATTATATAATTTATGTGGCAATCATTTTGCAGATGGCTGTTGCTGAAACGGATGGGATGGACCATCAACACCACGCAACAGCTATCGGACAAGTTTGTTATATGTCTTGCACCCCACACCAGCAACTGGGATTTTATCATCGGACAGCTCTATTCGGGAGCTGTGGGGCTGAAGTGTAATTTTTTGATGAAGAAGGAGTGGTTTTTCTGGCCGCTGGGTCCCTTTTTCAAGAAATTGGGCGGCATTCCCGTGTGGCGCAGCAAGCACACGAGTATGACCGATAACCTTGCCGCCACAGCCATGAAAATGGAGACGTTTCATCTGTGTATCACCCCCGAGGGGACACGCAAGCCCAATCCCGACTGGAAGAAGGGTTTTTACTTTATTGCGCAAAAAGCAAGCATACCTATATTATTATATGGCGTGGACTATGAACGCAAGCTGATACAGTGTACCAAGACTTTTATTCCCACTGGCGACGTGGAAGGCGACATCAGACATATAAAGCAATATTTCAAGGAATTCAAGGGCAAGCGTCCTGAAAACTTTGCTATGTAACATAATGTTTATGACATATCATCCGGCAGCACAGAGGAAATACAGAATAATAGCCGTGGCGGCAATGACTGCGATTGCGGCAGTGACCATGCACGCACAGCTCCGGCAGGACACCAATCCTGAGGAGGAAAAGCAGTATATAAATAATACAGGTTTATGGGGCAACATTGATTACCACGGTGAGCCATGGGTGAAAAATCTGTCGGCTCCCCACAGCATAACACAAGGACTGCAGGGGCGACACCTTTCTATTTGGGCAAGCCACGGGCGATACTATGACATTGCGAAAAGTCAATGGCAGTGGCAACGCCCCAATATATATTGCACCACTGAGGATCTCTTTACACAGACCATTGTAGTGCCCTACCTCATCCCGATGCTTGAGCGTGCGGGAGCATACGTATTCACTCCAAGGGAGCGCGACTGGCAACGTCATGAGATTATTGTTGACAACGATGGGGACGACAATGGCAAATCATATATTGAGGACAACGGGCGCCACCGGTGGAAAGATGCCGACGAACCTGGCTTTGCCCTGCATGAAGGAGTATATGTTGACGGTGAAAACCCATTCAATGCAGGTAGTGTGCGACAGGCAAAGACCACACAGAAGCACAATAACGAAAGTCAGATTTATTATGTGCCCAATATTCCTGAAAGCGGCAGATATGCTGTTTACGTGAGCTATCAGACTGTGAAGAAGAGTGTAGACAATGCACAGTACATTGTATATAATAAAGATGTGGCAACCACGTTCAGCGTAAACCAGCAGATGGGAGGAGGCACATGGGTGTATCTTGGAACATTTGACTTTGAGGCTGGCATGAGCAGGCGTAATTGTGTGATGCTGACAAACTATAGCGAGAACGGCGGTGTGGTGACAGCTGATGCTGTGAGGTTTGGCGGAGGCATGGGAAACATTGCAAGAGGAAACACCGTAAGTGGACTGCCGCGCTGCCTGGAAGGCTCACGATACTACGCCCAATGGGCAGGAATGCCATACGAGGTGTACAGCTCGAAAAACGGACAGGACGATTATGGTGACGATATCAATGCGCGGTCACTGATGACCAACTATTTAGGGGGCGGCTCTGTGTTTATGCCCACCATACCTGGCTGTAAGGTGCCAATAGAGCTGACACTTGCACTGCACAGCGATGCCGGATACTATACAGATGATGAGCTGATGGGAACTCTCACCATCTGTACTACTCAGCACAACGACGGACTGCTGAATAGTGGCATCTCACGCAACGCCTCCAAGACACTGGCATATCAGCTGCGCAACAACACCATGTACGACATGATAAAAGAATTTGGGACATGGAGAATGAGATATATGTGGGACCGTAACTATTCTGAATCGCGCACGCCGGAGGTGCCGAGTGCCATTATGGAAATGATGTCGCACCAGAATTTCAAGGACATGCAGATGGCGCAGGACCCTAACTTCAAGTTTGCCATTGCACGCTCAATATATAGAACCTTGTTGAAATATATATGTTCACAACATAGTCAACCGTGCGTGGTGGCACCGCTTACACCACACAACTTTGCACTGAATATAGACAATTCCGGAACGCTGACTGTAAGCGCCACGCCAACCGCTGACAAGCATGATGATTCAGCCGCCACAACATCGTATATAGTATATGTGGCAAAGGGAGATAACGGCTTTGATAACGGTACTGAGATAAAGAATATCAGCGACTATAGTCTTACTCTATCGCCTGATACACTCTACAACTTCCGCATAGCGGCGGCTAACGAGGGAGGAGTAAGTGCTCCGTCGGAACTGCTGTCAGCACAGTGGACACCACAGGCAAAGGCAAGAATAATGATTATAAACGGTTTTCACCGACTGGCTTCGCCGGCTGTGATTGACGACACTTGGCGGCAGGGATTTGACATGGACAAAGATCCCGGACTGACTCTTGGCAGCACTTTCGGATGGTGCGGAAGACAGACCAATTTTGCCCGTCCTGCTTCCGATAACCCTCTTACAGATCAATTTGGCTCTGGCGACGAGTCGTTTATGGGAATGCTCATTGCCGGCAACACCCAAGACTATGTGCGCAGTCACGCTGAGGCACTGGCGGCAACTGGGCGATATACCATCTTCAGCTGCCAGAGTGACGCCATTGACAACGGTACAATTGTCATAGACAGCTGTGAGGCTGTGGACCTGATACTCGGTTTGGAGAAAAATGATTCATGTTCACTTGTGAAATACAAGACTTTCAGTCAGAATATGCAGCAGAGTTTGAAAGATTACACCACACGTGGCGGAGCACTGTTTGTGAGCGGTGCCAATGTGGCAAGCGATATGACAGCCCCACAGGAGCAACAGTTTTTGGATGATGTATTGAAGTGCAAGTTTGCAGGCAAGGTGGACTCACCCAAAGACAGCATCAGCGGTATGGGACAGCAGTGCACCTATTATCATGCCATAAACGAGCAGCATTATGCTGCAATGAATCCAGACAAACTGAAGGCAACGGGCAAAGGATATGAAGCTTTGACTTACAACGGTGTAGGATATGCGGCTGTTGTATATAACGGCAGCGACTACCGCACAATGACTTGCGGATTTCCAATGGAATGTATAAGAGATCGGAACTGCCGCGAGAAACTTCTCCGCGACATATTCCACTTTCTCACTTATAGTAACAAGAAAGTAAACAGAGAACAGAAATAATAACCAAACAACCAAAAAATATTAATCGTTATGTATAAAATACAATCAAACCCCTCAGGCACCCGTCACATGGAAATAAGCGACGAGCACCTTGAAACAATAGAAAAGCATCTGCTTTTCCGTGACCTTATCGACTCCCACGGATTCGTTGACGAGGCTGTGTTGGACAAGTTGAAACTCAACATCAGGTCGCTCATTGAGTCGAGCAATGGCGACAAGGCTCTGCTTGCGCTCTGCTTCGATGTTATTTATCATCCTAACATGAAGGCGTTTGCATTGCAGCAGCTCATAGTGCTATATATCAACTGGATGCGGCTGAAGAACATAGAGGCAGGAGAAAATATTTAGTAATTATCTCAAGTTTCGCAAGTTCGAGAACTTGTTTACTGACAGCATATCAAGGATATGCGAAACTTAAATAATTTAAAATTAAAACAATGGAATATCGGCTGACAGACTTTTTACCAACAACCAAAAAGGAAACAGAGCTGAGAAAATGGGATTATGTTGACATAATCCTGTTCTCAGCCGATGCATACGTTGATCATCCGTCATTCGGAGCAGCTGTGATAGGACGCACTCTTGAAGCAGCAGGCTATCGAGTGGCAATAATACCACAGCCTGACTGGCACGGCGACTTCCGCGACTTCCGCAAACTTGGTGTCCCCCGGCTGTTTTTCGGCATTTGTCCTGGCTGCATGGACTCAATGGTAAACAAATATACTGCTGCCAGGAGGCTGCGGTCTGAAGATGCCTATAGTCCAGACGGCCGTCACGACATGCGTCCAGAATATCCAACAATTGTGTACAGTAAAATTCTGCGCCAGTTATATCCTGACACTCCAATAATTCTTGGAGGCATTGAAGCATCGTTGCGACGGCTCACTCACTATGACTATTGGAGTGACTCGCTGAAGAAGTGTATTCTCTGTGATGCTCCTGCTGACATGATAATCTATGGTATGGGCGAGAAACCCACAGTGGAACTTGCCAACCGCCTTGATAACGGTGAGCATATATCTGCCATCCGTGACATTCCGCAGACGGTGATGCTGTTAAGCCAGCGCGACATACCGCACGGAATAAATGCTGACACAGACATTGTACTCCACAGTCACGGCGAATGTCTGAAAAACAAACGTAATCAGGCAGAAAATTTCCGCCATATAGAGGAAGAGAGCAATAAAATGCATGCAAAACGGCTGTTGCAGCAGACCGATGACAAGTGGGTGGTGGTGAATCCACCCTACCCGCCCATGACCACCGAGGAGATTGACGCCTCGTTTGACCTGCCCTACACTCGGCTGCCGCACCCCAAATACAAGGGGAAGCGTATTCCGGCATACGAGATGATAAAGTTCTCGGTGAACATTCACCGCGGATGCTTCGGCGGTTGTGCCTTTTGCACCATTTCCGCCCACCAAGGCAAATTCATTTCATGCCGTTCCAAGGAAAGCATACTGAAAGAAGTGAAGAAAATTATTGCCATGTCCGATTTTAAGGGATATCTGAGTGACTTAGGCGGACCGTCGGCAAATATGTACGGTATGCACGGCAATGACACTAAGTTGTGTGAGAAATGTGCCCGTCCCTCATGCGTTCATCCCCGAATCTGCCCCAATCTCAACACCAATCATGCACCTCTGCTTGACATCTATCATGCCGTTGACGCACTGCCCGGCATAAAGAAGAGTTTTATAGGCAGTGGCGTGCGTTATGACCTGCTGCTGCACCACAGCAAGGATGAGGCAACCAACCGAGCCGCCATGCAGTACACACGTGAGCTGATTTGCCGACATGTCAGCGGACGACTGAAAGTGGCTCCAGAACATACCAGCGACAGCGTGCTTATGCTTATGCGTAAACCGCCGTTCTCTCAGTTTCAGGAATTTAAACGTATCTTCGACCGCATAAATCGGGAAGAACATCTTAACCAGCATATAATACCTTATTTTATAAGCAGTCATCCCGGATGTACCGAGGCAGACATGGCTGAGCTTGCAGTGCTGACCAAACAGCTGGACTTTCACTTGGAGCAGGTGCAGGATTTCACCCCTACCCCTATGACTGTGAGCACAGAGGCATGGTACACAGGCGTGCATCCATATACTCTGAAACCTGTGTTCAGTGCAAAGACTCCTGCCGAGAAATTGGCGCAGCGTCAGTTCTTCTTCTGGTATAAGCCTGAAGAGCGCCGGAAAATCGAGCAGACCTTGCGCCGTATAGGACGAACGGACCTTATACAACAATTGTTTGGCGGCAACAGAAGAGCGGCTTCACTAAAACATGATGCCACTTCTCAGCAGCCGTACAAAGAAAAAAGACTTACAGCAACAGACATGACAAAATGTAGAAAAAAAAGTAATAATAAAAAAAAGTAAAATGATGGATTTAATCCATCATTTTACTTTTCCCTAATTTCACTTTTCTGGTCTTTCCTGGAAAAACCGTAATTCTTGCCGTTCCATTCTTCCCGATGTCCACGTCGTGATAACATGTATCCACTATCAACTTGCCGTCAAGCTGTATTACACCCCATCGCTGCGGACTCAGCTCCACAGCGCAGTAGTTGCCCACAGGCTCCTTGATGCTGCGGTAGATGGGAGGCACTATCACCCGTCCGTCAAGTCGCAGTCCCCATTTGTTGTTTGAGCAGAACGGCTCAACGTCACGCAGTTGCGTCAGCTGTTTTCTCTGTTTCTCCGTCTGTATGCGCTCCACTTTCCTGCTTGCCTTTTCCCTCAGTTGCCTGATTGCTGATATCAGTTTCTGCACTTCACTGTCATTCAACTCATTTCCGATATATCGTTTCTCCCTGCCGTTCTCCGCATGATAGTAATTCTTCTCGCAGTCAAGAATGATGATGCTTCCGTCCTCCAGCGTTGAGCTTACAATATACCAGTCTGTGTCGTCGTTGGCAAGTATGCAGGCGGTGTGCAGAATGCTGGGCTTTCCCATACCCTCCAGCATATGTCGCCATTCAGCATCGTTGTTCATGAATATGTCCACATAGAATCCCCTGTCCTTTATACAGTACTTCTTGCCGCTGAATCCCGCCTTGTACGGATGTTTTGTCCTGTCGTAATACTTGTCACCGACCTTCAGCATCTCCACTCTTCCGAACCATACAGACATCGGACGGCTCGTATATTCCATGTCATTCCGCAGGTCCACATACCGTGTCCTGCTGCCCCTGCCCGTTATTGCGAGGATTCCGTTCTCCGTCAGCCGCAGGTCAGTGTTCCGCTCCAGCAGTGCAGTCAGACCTTCATGGCAGATTATTTCCTCCAAGTCCGTATCTGCAATAGTGCAGGTTTCCACATCAGCCTTCACAGCATAGTTGCACACGGCATTATCTCTTGCCTTGCTCCCCTTGCCAGCCATTCGTCCCTCAAACATCGCCTGCCAGTCACGGTCGGCAGCAGGAAGCCCGAACATACGGTAAAGTCCCACATTGTCTATCATCACGCAGCTCTTTTTACCTTTTGACTTCCTCAGTCCGCGCCCCACCATCTGAAGATATTTAGCCAACGAAAGCGTAGGACGTGCCATCTGTATAAACTCCACATCGGGACAGTCGAACCCCTCAGAGAACAGGTCAACGCTCACCATAATTCTGATGCGT
>JAGAPI010000004.1 GCA_017623335.1 Prevotella sp. | reverse complement strand
TAGAACAGCAGCGGCTGCCGCTATGGACACACAACAAGACGATACAGAAAGCCGTGGAAAGTCTCAGAATAACAGACGAACAGAAACGGTATCTGCGCTCGCTGAAAAGGAAATAGCGCCCGCCGGCT
Source organism: Prevotella sp. (assembly GCA_017623335.1). The sequence goes on along the minus strand of JAGAPI010000004.1, from coordinate 7,201 downwards.
CCAGCTTCAATCCCCAATTTATAGAATCTGCAGCAGCCTTACGGCAATGGAGATGCAAAGGGCAACAGCTGTCAGCGACAGAAACGCCAATATCATGACTTGCCAAACGCTGGTGTCGGTAGGAATTGATATTTCCTCCATGCTTTGCGGACGATGCTCCATGTTATGATTCATACACAGCCGCGCGGTCTTCATCATAGCCTTGTCGCCAGTAGCCTCAGCCATGCTGCACATCAGCACTCCAAATGAATAGATGTCGCAACGTATGTCGGACTTGGCATTAGGCAAAAACAGTTCGGGAGCAATGTAGCCGGATGTGCCTCCGGGAGCCTTCAGTATATTGAACGTATCATTGTCAGACAGGCTGAAGTCTATGAGCTTTATGTTCATTCCCTTGTGAGTAACCATGATGTTCGACGGTTTCAGGTCGCGATGGATGGTCTGTTTCTTGTGCATGTAGCCCAGCACATCGATGAGCTGACCGACAAATTTTCTTGCCAGGGGCTTAGTCAACAGTCCTTTTCCCATAAACGACTCAAGCGTCTCTCCGTCTATATACTCAAGAATGATGGCAGGTCCGAGCTCCTCCAGTTCCTCCCACCCTATGGTGCGGCAAATATTGGTGTGCTCAAACTGTAGTCCGATTTCAAACTCCTTATTCAGCGCCATGCGATACAGCGAAGTGTACAGATAGTCTTTTTTAAGACATTTCAGCATGTAGGTCTTGCCAAAACGCCTTGCCCTAAACAACCGCGTGTATCCCGACTTTGAGACATAACATTCCTTGATGTCACTGAATCCCGTAGCCACGGGAGCAATGTCACTCAACGGCACGCTGACATCATCCAAGAAGTCAGATGAAATATTTTCCCCTGTCATTATTTTGCGAGTATTCTGATTACATTAAGTCCACCGTTTCGCCCTGCAATGAACGGCTTGGTGTTTTCGCCGTCACGCACGATAAACGGCACCAACAAAGGCTGGTGCATAATAAAACAGCCAGTAACGAAACGGTCGCCGGGAATGAGCTTGCTGTTTCTTGAAGCCATTACCTCAAAAACGCTGTCGCCGAGATATTTCAGCGTCAGCAGTCTGTTGGGGCTCCAGCCTATCTCCACCATCTGCCCGCATTCCATTTCGCCGCTTGTCAACTGACATGCGTTGAAAAACGAAGAGTTATACCTGGTGTTGGTCTTCAGCCACGTCACAAACTGGTCGAAGTTCTCATAGCCGATATATCTTGCCAATATGTCGAGTGTAAACTTACGTGTCTTGTGGGTGTCGTTTACATATCCCCATATCCGTTTCAGAGTTGAAGGCGACACGGTCTCACCCTGTATTCTCTTGAGTACAACTGAAAACTCATCAAAGTCAGTGGTCGTAGACAACAGTCTGCCGTATTTCTTTTCCACCCTCGATTTCAATTCTTCTATTTCTGGAATGCTCATATTATTCTTATTTTGAGATATTTTCAAACTTGCCCCAAACAGGATGATGTCTGTATTGGGATATACTGCTTTCAGGCACATGCAGGCGGCACTGTTTCAGCAGTTCAAAACTGCTGCTGAACGTTTCGTCATTGCATACCGGAGGAATTGCCGCCGGCAGCCAGATGTCGGCAAGCGGACAGCCGTCGAAGGCAAAAGCCCCTATGAGATTAGTGGCACAGCCAAGACGAATCTCCGTAAGACTTGTACACGACTGGAACGTTGCCTGAGGAATGGTGGCGAGATTGTCGGAGACAACAACCTTCTGCACGCTGCTGCCACAGAATACTGCCCTGCCTATACGGGTAATATTGTCATTCATGGTGAAGTGTGTGATACGGCTGTTGCGGAAGGCATAGTCGCCAATGGCTGTCACTCCGGCAGGCAATGAGTATTCACCTTTTCTGCCTATAGGAAACCACAGAATGCCAGTGACACCAGCATCAAACAGCACACCGTCTACGCTCTTGAAACTGCGGTTGGCAGGCGACACCTTGATTTCCTCAAGCGATGTGCAGCCATCGGAAGGAGTCACCGCTGTAACTTCGGCAGGAACAGTTATGGATGTCAGCGAGGAACAGTCTTGAAAAGCCTGCTCCTCAATAGTCTTCACAGTATTTGGCAGCATCACATTTTTCAGTTTATGCAGATTTTGAAACATTCCATACCCCACTACATCATTTTTCATATTCCTTGATGGGATATAATTGCTGCCGCCTTCAACAAAAGTCACGTCAGTGAGATTGATATCGACGAGACTTCCGTCCGTTTCCTTGCCATAGAAGTCCATTCCAGCCATTTCCCTGAGAGTCCGTATGTCGTCACCGTTCATAAAGCCAGAGAATGAAAGTGAGGTGTAATCCATACGGTCGCCGCCAAGCAGTCCAGCCAACATTCCCGGTTGGGATACAGATACGGCATTGCCTGTTGTTATGTCAAGGATAGCTCCCTTCGCCTCGCCCACGGCATTGACGGCGTATGGAGTGATTTCAAGGTCGGCGTTCTGTTCCAATCCTCTCATGGTAATGTAAACGGTGTTGCCAGGAGTGTCGGACTCGTCCGACGGGTCCGAAAGACCGGAAATATCGGCAATATGCTTTGTCACATTGCCGCTTTTTACATTGCGCACATTGCATCCAGCCTCAATAATGTCTTCACCGCCATTATCCTCTATCCTGAACGTAGCTATCAGGCTTGCCGGTCCTTGAGCGAGAGGAGTGAGCCGGGATATTACTGGCACTACATTGGGGAGAGTTTCAAACTGTCTGGTTTCACTTACCATTTCCACCCTGCCATTACTGCCTTTCAGTCTGAAACAGTAGCTGCTGCCCGGTTTCAGCCCTTTCAGTAAGTATTCCACCTCATTTCCCCCTGCAGATAATACAGGAGACGAAAATACAGTGTTGCCCGCCTGCCACCATTCAAAACACAGGTTTGGCAAACCATTGCCGCCATTGTCCGATATGGCTCCTGCGAGCACAGCCTCCGTACGTGTTATCCCCACTGCATCGGCAACGGTTAATTCCGGTTGCGGATTGTGTGGTTCATCGTATGCCTGACATCCAGCCATCACAACAGCCAATATTGATAAAATCACAGCGTTATGTCTCATTTCTTTCCAAGTCTTATTCCAACACCTATATTCATTTGCCATTGCTTGCATTTTATGTTTGATGCCGACATCAGAACGGCAAGCCTGTCGCTGTGCCACATCAGTCCAGCCTCCATCGACACGCCTTTACAACTATGGTCGCTGCACAGAGCCCAGCCGTTGCCTTCCGACCGGTCGAGCTGCCATGCTGTGGACGCCTTGCCGTAGCCGGCACCCTCGAAAACGTATAGCTGTTTGCTGAGGCGGTGAATCAATCCGGCAGTAAGTATTAAGTTTGCCTGACGCTTCTCCCCATTATAGAACGGCAAAACCTCACTGTCATTGACATATCCGTCAGAATTAACCTCAAATTCTGTGGTTCCTATGCTGCGGAAGTTGGACCGTGCATGGAGAAACAGTCCGTGGCGCTTCACAGTGGCGATAAACAGTCCCACCGACGGTCCGCCCCTATGCAGCGATGCTGTTGCCATGATATAACTGGAGCGCGGCAGCGGCGGACGCCGGTATTTCACGGCAATGGTGTCGCGCAGGGTTTGCGTCAGCACCACAGTGTCATGTACCTCCGTTATTTCAGGCTGCGGGCATTTCACTTTCATCACATAACATACATGACTTTCAAGGGCAAACTTAAAGCGATAATTGCGCATCACTCCCCATTCGGGATGCTTCAGTGTTATCTGCATTGTTCCGGCAGGCAGATACAGCCATATCTCTCCCACCTCGTCGACACGCTTTACAATGCCCAAGGGTGTGGAAAAGACAAAATCCCTTGGAGCCTCCACTTTAAGCAGGGCACAAGCCTGTCCGTTAAGGTCGCGCACAGGCGAGATGAATGCGCTGACATCATTTTTCTGCTCGCTAACCGATATTACCGAGAATTTCTGCGCAGCACACGGCACCGCCATTGCCAGCATCACCAAAAGTCCTAAAACACTTACCCCTACTTTTCCTACCATTCCTACACCCTCCCCATCATTCAAAATTAAAGTCCTTAATGCCAATTATATCATTGTCTCCGCTCACGGCAGAATACGGCTGCCACGTCCTGACATGAATCAGCGGCATCGCTCTGTCGCGAAAATCCCACAGCAAAAAAAGATAACCATTGTCTGAATATCTGTCGCTTGTGTATTTCTGTTTCAGACTCACTCCGTATATTCCTTCCATTGTGGGATGGCGCATGATATGGAAATCGGAGAATTTGACGTCTATCTTTTTATTGGCGGCAAACACTTTTTCCAAACGGTCAAGATATTCACGTTTGGTCTTCAGACTGAATGTCACACGCTCATCGCCCGTTATGCCTGCCGTTTCTCTGTCAGAGGCTGTATGCACCACATTGCCCACAATGATAAGCGCCTCCTGACTGAACACCTGTCTTAGGAAATCGATATCCTTTGTGGTGTACGATGTGCGCAGATGCTCGCAGTAGTTGAGTATCATCCGGCGGTTGCCGGCATCTTTTTCCTCCAGTTTTCCCGACAGCACCTTAGCAGCTTCGGCATAGAAGGGATTATCCTTTGCCATAGACGCTATGTCGCTGTTAATCCTGCCTTTATCTGCTGTTCTTTCAGTAGCAGGCTCAAGGTCAGCACTGCCATTCTGTTCAGACACTATCACAGGCTGGTTTCTCTCTTTTATAACCGTATCTCTCAAAATGGTGGTCCGTGCCGCTGCCACCGTGTCAGTTTGTATATTGCCATATACGACACGGGAGTGTGGCAGTTGCCACAAAGCAATTGCCACACCCAGCAAAAAGATGTTTATTATGGTAAGAGATAATATTGCCTTTTTTATCATATTTACACTTTAAACATTATTGCCAATTCTCAATCTCACCGCCAATATCAATCTTGACATTCTCAGGATTGTCGTCGATGACGAGGTTCACGAGATGGTTCACTCCTGACTTGAACAGGAACTTGCTTTCAAAGAGATAGCTCACTCCCTTCATTATCACCTCAACAAACGGCACACGGTTGTCAAGACGCTGCGGCACGATAATCGCCCCGAAGGTGAAGTCGCTTTCCTGATATGCCCTGACGGTCAGCCTTGCACCCTTTGCGCTGCGGGTCACCACTCCCGCGCTAATGTCAACAGTGGCAGTGGGCACGGTGTTGTGGATAAACACCTGGGCATCGGCAGGCATGTCGCCCTCAAAGTCCTCGCCCTTCACCAGCCTTATGGGGAGCTTGCTCATGATGTGTCTGAACGTGAGAGGCACGGGCGATGTTGATGCCGTCACTCCTACGGTCCTGGCATATAGCAGGTCGCTTGCCTCGTATGCACTCATCTTGCCGGCTGTTGCCGCTATGCTCTGGTCGGTAGCCACCCTCACTGGCTGGTCTTCTATCGACTCCACCTCCATGTAGGGATAATAGGCGTATGCGTTGTATGTGCCCTCATCCCAATACAGTGTACGGTGTGCCGTCCATTTTCCGGCAGTAAGCGTAAGCTGCTCGTTGTTCACGAGGTTGCCTCCAATCTCCAGCGGCATGGATGCATCAGCCACATAAAGCCCTATCTTGTCACCTTCCTCAAAGGCTGCGGCTGTGGCTCTTGTCTGCGCCGGATAGCTCACGCTGAATGTCATAGGCGTTTCCTTGGCGCTCTTCGGCATGTCATCGGAGTCACCATTGGAGCATGCAGTAAGCCCCATAAGCGCCATACCTATTATATATATAATGTGTCGTTTCATAATTTTATCCATTTAATTTCTTACTCTTCCTATATTTTCCTACAACTACTAATTCACCTACAACTCCTAATCCTCCTACCTTCTTGCCTTTCTCGCTTTCAGCCCCTTCAGCGGACTGCCCTTATGGATTACAGGCGGCAGATGATGCGAATGAACATTGCGGGTTGCCGATGCAGGAACGGTTCTGGTCACCGCTCCGGCATCACGCTTGTCGTTGGCAACAAACTCCTCAAACGAATACTCCTCGTCGGCATATCTCTTGATACGCTTCACTATGCTCTCGCGGCTGATTGTGCTGTAATAAGGTATATCGTTGTTCATGCAGGAGTTCTGCTCCGAGCGGAACACACCGCGGTTGTGCTTATATCCGCCCTCAAAGATGTCAACGATGTCGCTATAACGCGAATCGAATATCAGATGGCTCCATGGCACCTGGTGCATCTTTCCCGTGAGCGAAAGGTTGTCGTACCAGCCCAAAGCCTTGGCTGAATTAAACTCAAAGACGTGTCCGCAACAGATACAATCGCAAAAATCAATAAACGCATTGTGATAGATGTACTCATCGCCAAGCTTGCCGAAGCCGTGACCGCCAGCCTCATGCTGCATCACTCCGCGTGAGTCGAGCGGATAACCGTAGGTGCTCTTTGGACAGAAGGCTATTGCCGAGCCGTCATCCCACATCTGGCAGATACCACCGTAGTCGGTACTGTTTGGTATCACCACTATCAATGTCTGGCAGAGGTTATCCACAGTCACTGTAGGAGCATTGAGCGCATAGCGGAACATATTGTCGTAGTCGCACCTCAATCCCACACCGCCAGTAAACGTTGTATTGAAGCGGTTATAGCGTATGGTGTTCACCGTTCCCACACCGCTCTCGGTAGAAAGGGCAAACGGAGTGTAGACATTGAAGTAATTGCGGTAGGTCTTGTATGGCTCGATGCCGAAGAAATGCTCCATACCTTCCTGCATATCCTTCAGATAACTGCCCTCGGCAATATCCTTGCCGTCGTAGCCGTCGCCCACAAACACAATGTTTATGCCGCCGTTGTTGCCACGGGTGGCTTTCTGCAAGGTGAGCCACTGATCCTCGCCGTACTCATAGTCATACTGCGCAACGGCACAGGTGTGGGTATAGTCCTTACCTTTCAACCTGAACTTTATCTCGCCGTTTCTGTTTCCTGCTCCATGAGCCATCTGCTTGATGGTGAGTGTCAGCTCGGTCTTCTTGCTGCCGCTGGTCTGCGACAGCTCGCACCAGTCGGGCTTGCTCTCCACTTCCCATTCGCCCTCGGCATTTATCACGAGAGTCTGCTTATGTTCGGTGTTCAGGGCACAAGCCACCGACGGACGGCACACCAGCTCATGATGGGCGGCAATGCGCTTGAAGTCGCACCATCCGCT
>JAGAPI010000052.1 GCA_017623335.1 Prevotella sp. | reverse complement strand
GCTGTGGCAAAATATCTGAAACAATGGTGCGAGGACAACGGTGTTGACCTCTACACTGCCGGATATAAAATCTATACCACCATCGACACCCGAATGCAGAAATATGCCGAGGCGGCAGCCCACAAGCAAATGGCACAGGTTCAGCGCAACTTCAACAACCACTGGGGCAACACCCCGCCATGGCAAGATGAAAAGCATCAGGAAATACCTGGCTTCATTGAGGATATAGCCAAACGACAGCCTTGTTACAAGATATTGCAGCAGAAATTCCCCAATGAGCCAGACTCTGTGGAATATTATATGAACAAGCCTCACACCGTGAAACTGTTCGACTATGAGAAAGGCTCGATAGAACGCGAAATGAGCAGTATGGACTCAATACGCTATATGGTGAAATTCATGCACTGCGGCTTTGTGGCTGTTGAGCCTCAGACAGGACACGTAAAGGCATGGGTGGGAGATATTGACTTCGACTCATGGAAGTATGACAAAGTGACAGCCGACCGACAGCCGGGCTCTACATTCAAACTGTTTGTATATACCGAAGCCATGCAGCAGGGACTCACTCCTTGTGACCGCCGTCAAGACTCATACATCTCGATGAAAGTGTATGATGCACAGAAGAAAAAAGAAGTGACTTGGGCACCGACAAATGCCAACGGATACTTCACTGGCGACTCAATGCCGCTGAAAACCGCTTTTGCTCAGAGTATAAACTCTGTGGCAGTAAAGGTTGGAATGGAATGCGGAATATCAAACGTGGCAAAGACTGCCTACGACATGGGACTGGGCAAAAGCGACTACGGCACCAGCACCAAGACCAAACTCGACGAGACGCCATCGCTCTCACTCGGAAGCAGCGATGTGAAACTGCTTGAACTTGTAAACTCATACGCAACAATATCAAATAAAGGAAAGTCACACGATGTGGTGCTTGTGACACGCATCGTTGACTCTGAAGGCAAAGAGGTATATACTGGTCCCACAGAGGAGAATCAGGTAATCAGCACCCGCAGCGCCTTCCTCATGCAGCAGATGCTACAGGCTGGTATGCGCGAGGCTGGCGGCACAAGCATGAGTCTTTGGGGCTATGTAGGTCAGTATGCCAATGACACCGACTTTGGAGGCAAGACAGGAACATCCAACAACCATAGCGATGCATGGTTTGTGGGTGTGAGCAAAAATCTTGTCTGCGGCGCATGGGTGGGCGGTGAATACCGTTGCATACACTTCCGCACAGGAGCATTGGGACAAGGAAGCCGCACGGCACTGCCCATCTGCGGATATTTCCTGCAATCGGTTTTGGGCGACCCTGCATTCAAGAAATATCACGGTAAGTTTGACAAACCTGAGGATGACGTCACATCTGATATGTATAACTGTACGTATCAACGCACTAATGTTGACACGCTTGAAACCGACACCATCGTTGACGTGGCTTACGATATCCTGCACGATGAAGACGGCAACATGCTTGCTCCAAAGGAGGAAAGCGACATAGAACAGCAGAGTCAGAATCCGCAGCAGTCTCAACAGCAGACTCCGCAACAGCCTGCCACAATGCCGGTAAAAAAACAGGAGGCAACAGAACCAAAGGAATAAAAGGTGTGTTCAAAATCACCACAGAAAATAAATGGAGTTAGACCTCAACAATCAGGAATGGCATGAGGCCATGAACATAGTGGAAAATTCCCGTCGCTCGCTTTTCCTCACAGGAAAGGCGGGAACGGGAAAATCCACTTTTTTGCGCTATGTGGCGAAACACACCAAGAAAAAGCACGTGATACTTGCTCCCACCGGCATCGCCGCCATCAATGCTGGCGGCAGCACCCTGCACAGCTTCTTTCATCTGCCATTCCACCCGCTGCTTCCCACCGATGCGCGATACAGCAACCGCAATATGCGGAAAACACTGAAGTACAGTGGTGACCACATAAAGCTGCTGCGCGAGGTAGACCTGATTATCATTGATGAGATTTCAATGGTGAGGGCCGACATCATAGACTTCATCGACAGGTTGCTCCGTGTGTTCAACAAACGCATGCACGAACCGTTTGGAGGCAAGCAGCTGTTGCTCGTGGGCGACATTTTCCAGTTAGAGCCTGTGCTGAAGGAAGACGAGCGCCGACTGGTGCAGCCCTTCTATCCTTCATCCTATTTTTTCTCAGCCAAAGTGTGGCAGGAAATGCAGCTTGTAAGCATAGAGCTCCGCAAGGTATACCGCCAAAACGACACGGCATTTATAAACATTCTTGACAGGATACGTGAAAACAGCCCGCGGCAGTCAGACCTCCAGACACTCAACAAACGTGTAGGAGCTAATCTGGACACTCACAACGGCAAGCTCGCCATCACCCTGGCGAGCCACCGCGGCACCGTGGATTACATCAATGACCGTCACCTCGCGGAACTGCTTGGCGAAGAAAGCATATTCAACGGCGAGATAAAAGGCGAATTTCCACTCACATCGCTCCCAACACCTATGGAATTGCATCTTAAACCGGGTGCACAGGTGATATTTGTGAAAAACGACAAGGATAAGCGCTGGGTAAACGGCACCCTTGGAGTGGTGAGTTCTATTGATGAGGAAAAAGAAATTATAAGTGTAGTGACTGAGGACGGCACAGAACTTGACGTTGAACGAGAGATGTGGGAAAACGTGCGCTATACATACAATGAAAAGGAGAAAAAAATCGATGAGGAACAACTTGGAGTATACAAGCAGTTTCCGCTGCGGCTGGCATGGGCAATAACCGTGCACAAAAGTCAGGGACTGACATTCAGACAAGTAAACATCGACTTCACCGGAGGAGTATTTGCCGGCGGGCAAACCTATGTGGCACTGTCGAGATGCACCTCGCTCGACGGCATCAGCCTGAAAGAGCCCATCAGCCCATCCGACATATTTGTACGTGCCGAAGTGGTTAATTTCGCCCGTCAATACAACAACCGCCAACTGCTGGAGCGTGCACTGTCGCAGGACGGCGCAGCCATACAATACCGCATGGCAATCGATGCCTTCGACCGCCGTGACTTCAACGCCTTTCTCACTAATTTCTTTAAGGCAATCCACAGCAACTACCTGATAGAGACTCCTGTGGCAATGCGCTACATACGCCGCAAACTTGACATAATAAACCAGAAAGACCGCGAGATTGAGGCACTGAAAGAGCAACAGCGGCAGACAGAGGAGAAACTGAAAATGCTTGCTGCCGAATACACGCTCATGGGCAGAGAGTGTGAGCGGGAGAAAATGTTCGACGCTGCCATGCGCAACTACCAAAAGGCTCTGGAGCTGTATAAGGATGCCGGCGATGCCTCACGGCGTTTACAGCAGCTGATAAAGCGCCAGGAGAAAACAATGAAAAAGAAATGAAAAAGCATACGGAAAGTAAGCATACAAACAAACTGACATAAAACAACTGCAAAAAACTAATTTCAAAAACTAATAAAAAAAATAATTTCAAAAACTAATTAAAAAAATAATTTTAAAAACTAATTTAAAAAGACAAAATCAATGAACAAAATCAAGAGATTGCCGGCTTATCGCAAGGTTGCGATAGCGGTATTGCTGCTGGTGTGCTCCGTTATCGGAGCCATGGGCTACAAGACAGTGATGAAGGCTGCGGCAGAGACCAAGACGGTGGTGTATGTCTATGACAGCAGTTACAGCAACTACGTAGGGATTGGCAACGACCCCGTGTACAAAACGCTTGCTGAACAGTATGACGTGAGGCTGTTCGACGTGAAGGATTACAATTCGGAGGTCGGGGCACGCTTTGCCGAAAGCCTGAGATACAACGACCTTGTGTTCCTGTCGGAAGCCATCGGAGGCACACATAAGTTCGGGCTGGCGTGCAAGGAGCTTGTGGGCAAGGTGCCTGTGGTGAGCATGAAGAGCTTTTTCTACACCAGCGGCCGCTGGGGATGGGCCACTCCTGCCAATCCCACCAAAGCAGCCAGCGGATGGAACAAGGTGAAAGTGAATGCCGACTACACCTCACACCCCATATTCAGCGGCATCACGCTTGCCGCCGACAACACCATTGCGCTGTATGACGGAACGGCAACCGACAAGAACAACGTGCAGGGATTCAAGTCACCAACGGCCGACATTGCCGGCGACCCGATACTTGCCACAAACGGTGCCGACGGCAATTCGGCAATACATGAGCGCACGCAGGCTGACGGCAAAAACGGATACATGATGATTGCAATGTCGATGGACCCTATAACAACAATCACCGACGATGCCAAAAAACTGCTGCTGAATGCCGTGAGCTACGAGATGGCTACAAACGGCGGCTACACCGTGCCTGAGCAGGTGGCAACACCAGTGATAACCGAAGAGGACGGCACGGTGACCATCACCTGCGCCACAGAGGGAGCAGCCATCTACTACAGTCTGAATCAGGCGGTGACCCAGTCGGGAACGGCATACACCTCTGCAGTGAAGCTCACCGAGAGCGCCACCGTGAACGCCGTGGCAATGAAAGACGGCATGCTGCCTTCGGAAACGGCAAGCGCAAAGTTTGAGGTGAAGGACGACAACGGACTTGAAGTAATCGCCGCCCCGACAGTGCTCGACCCCGAGCGACTTGACCGCGGCGTTGTGGCATACAAGGCTGACGGCGGAATGATGGTGAGCTGGCGACTGCTTGCCACCGACAACGCCGTGGAGACACAGTTCAACGTCTACCGCAACGGCGTGAAGGTGAACGCCGCGCCAATAATCTACGGCACAAACATCATCGACCCTCTGGGCACGGAGGGCGACAAGTATAAGGTGGAAGCAATAGGCGGTGAGACATCGGAGGAAGTGACCGCGCTCGCCACACCTTATATAAATATACAGCTGGACCGCCCTGAGGGCGGAGTGACCAAGCCACACACATCGTACGACGGCAGCGGTAAGGGCACAGAATATCCCAACGGCTGCGAATATGACTATGCTCCGGGCGACATCAGCGCAGCCGATGTTGACGGCGACGGAGAATACGAGCTGGTGCTGCGCTGGGACCCGTCGAACATGCACGACAACTCACAGTCGGGCTACACGGGCAACGTGTATATCGACTGCTATAAGCTCAACGGCACAAAACTGTGGCGCATTGACCTGGGTGAGAACATCCGTGCCGGCGAGCACTACACACAGTTCATGGT
>JAGAPI010000003.1 GCA_017623335.1 Prevotella sp. | reverse complement strand
GAACTAAATAAAAAATAATCTTAATTTATTTTGCATTTCACTCGCTTATTCGATTTTTTGTGTTAATTTTGCATGATGATAGACTATCTTTTATAAGAAAACGTTTGAAAATAAAATTATTAGGATTTAGAATATGTCATTGAAATGTGGTATTGTGGGCCTTCCCAACGTGGGTAAGTCCACACTGTTCAATTGCCTGTCGAGCGCAAAGGCTCAGGCAGCGAATTTTCCTTTTTGTACAATAGAACCCAATGTGGGAGTGATTACCGTGCCCGACGAGCGCCTTACGAAGCTGGCGGAGATAGTGCATCCGGGACGAATTGTGCCGGCAACCTGCGAGATTGTCGACATTGCCGGACTGGTGAAGGGTGCGAGCAAGGGCGAGGGACTTGGCAACAAGTTCCTTGGCAACATTCGTGAGACTGACGCCATAATCCACGTGCTGCGCTGCTTTGAGGACGAGAACATCACTCACGTTGACGGCACCATCGACCCGATACGCGACAAGGAGATTATTGACACCGAGCTGCAGCTCAAGGACCTGGAGACCATCGAGAGCCGTCTGGCAAAGGAGCAGAAGGCTGCCGCCGCCGGCAACAAGGAGGCAAAGGTGAACACCACGGTGCTGACGGCATACAAGGAAGTGCTGGAGCAGGGCAAGAATGCCCGTATCGTGAGCTTTGAGAGCAAGGAGGAGCAGCAGGCAGCTCACGACCTGTTCCTGCTCACGGCAAAGCCTGTGCTCTATGTTTGTAATGTGGATGAGACCGCTGCCAAGGACGGCAATGAGTTTACACGCAAGATAGAAGCTCTGGCAAAAGAGGAGGGGGCAGAGATAATGGTGATTGCGGCAAAGACCGAGGAGGACATCGCCGAGCTGGAGACCTACGAGGACAAGCAGCTGTTCCTTGAGGAACTCGGACTGGAGGAGAGCGGCGTAAACCGCTTGATAAAGAAGGCCTATTCGCTGCTCAATCTTGAGACATTCATCACCGCCGGCGAGATGGAGGTGAAGGCATGGACCTATCACAAGGGATGGAAAGCTCCGCAGTGCGCAGGAGTTATTCACACCGACTTTGAGAAGGGTTTCATCCGTGCCGAGGTGATAAAGTATGCCGACTATCTGGAGTATGGCTCCGAGGCTGCCGTGAGAGAGGCTGGCAAGATGGGTATCGAGGGTAAGGACTATGTGGTGCAGGACGGCGACATCATGCACTTCCGCTTTAACGTATAACAATCCGCCTTGGTTATGGACAAACTGATGTATATTGTCTGGAATCCAGACGTGCAGGCTTTCGGGATGTTCCGCTGGTATGCCTTGTGCTGGATGATAGGTCTGATACTTGCATACCTTGTGGTGCAGCGCCTTTACAAGCAGCAGGGCATCAAGGACGAATTGTTCGACCCGCTGTTCATCTATTGCTTCATTGGTATCCTTTTGGGTGCGCGCCTCGGTCACTGCATCTTCTACCAGCCCGACTATTTTCTTACTTCGGGCAAGCATTTCATAGAGATGCTTGTGCCGATACACTTTATGCCCGACGGCGGCTGGAAATACATTGGCTATGAGGGACTTGCAAGTCACGGCGGCACGATAGGACTGATGATAGCGCTTTGGCTGTATTGCAGGAAGACCGGTGTGAAGATGCTCACCGTGCTCGACAATATCGCCATTGCAACACCAATTACCGCATGCTTCATCCGTCTGGGCAACCTTATGAATTCTGAGATAATAGGTAAGGTCACCGATGTGCCGTGGGCGTTTATCTTCCAGCGCGTCGACAGTGCGCCGCGCCATCCCGGACAGCTTTACGAGGCTATTGCCTATGCCATTCTGTTCTTCATCGGACTGGTTGTTTACCGCCGTTGGCGCAATAGGGTAGGGACGGGCTTCTACTTTGGTCTCTGTCTCGCCTATATCTTCACCTTCCGCTTCTTCATTGAGTACACTAAGGAAGTGCAGGAGGCCTTCGAGGAGGGAATGATGTTTAACATGGGACAGCTGCTCAGCGTTCCGTTCATCATCCTCGGTGTCTACTTCATGATGAGGGGGCGCAGCGCCAAGGTGTAGACATTGGAAAGTCTAATATAATAGACATTTTGCTGTTTTATGGCTGAAAATAAGGAAAATGAGGTGTATCAACCCCAACCTTTTACTTTCTTTTAGGCACGGATTACACAGATTTGTGAAAGAATTCTCGTGCAAACCGAGTGGAGAGCCAAGCCTGCTTGGGCTATCCTGAGGTGTAGCCGAGAATCAATGAAGTTAGTAAAATCTGTGACCGCAAAGCTGATGAACTCTTATAAAAAGAAAGCAATGCGTGAGTAAATCGGTGTAATCCGTGTCCAAAATTTTTATTTCGACAGCTGTCTGTATATGACTGCCGACATACCTATGGATCCGACAATAGCCACGGCGATGAAGGCAATATAGATCAGCGGCATGATGGCCTTTAAGCCTATGGCTCCGAACAGGCTTGTCAAAATCATAATGGCTATAATCATCAACGCCCAGTATGCCAAGCCTGACAGGAACATTGTCATTTTGTAGCCATGGGTCATCTTGCTGCTCATTACGAGAGCTTCGCTTGGCGACACCTCTTTATCGAGCATGATATACAATGCCTGCGACCATCCGAGACTGATAATCAGCGCAGGGACAATCATGAATATGAATGCGGGGGCGAGCGACATCGACTTTAATCCGCATAGCTGGAAATATTCTCCCATATATTTGCGGTAGTGTCCGTTGAAGATAAACAGGCAGCTTGCCGAACTGTTGCCCCGGCTCAGAGCCACCGGCATCGACTGCATTGCAATGGTTGTTCCCACATTCAGATATGGTATCCATATTGTGATGATGTATAATATTGCGGCAAGAAATATTACAAGAAAGTTTTGCAGTCCAATGGTCAATCCATCGCGCAGTATCATTCCGACACTGAGTTTTTCCGATGATGTGACGGGGGTGGGAGGTTCCGGTGTTACCTTACTGTCTGTAACGATTTCATCGTTAATCCACTGTCCGCAGTAGCGGCATTTCTTTGCTGCAGACTTAATCATTTGTCCGCAATGGGGGCATTTTTTTAATTCTTCCATAAATTTTAGTTTTTTAGTCAGGTATTTTATCTACTGGTACCAGGCGGAATCCTGTGCCTTGGCTTTGCTGTGGCTGCTCTGGTTCAGGCTCTGGCTCTGGTTTTGTTTTTTGTTGTTTGTTTTTTCCCTTCTTAGGAGAAGATAACGGCTTGTTATTTGTCTCTTGTGGATCTTTTTCAGAGTTGGCTTCCTCTGCCGGCTCAGTTTGTTCCATATCCTCACTGGGGGTAAGTTCTCCCGAGTTGTCGTAATAGTATATCTTTCCGTTTGTTGTCACCTTATATCCTTTGCCCGACAGTTCAACTTCTCCAAAAGCAATTTCCGTCACATTTGTGGTCATGACGTTGAGCCTTAGCAATTTGCTGTTCATTCCTTCACCTTTCCCCGCCACCATCATGATGTATTTCTCATCGGGCGAAAG
>JAGAPI010000051.1 GCA_017623335.1 Prevotella sp. | reverse complement strand
TTGCTTCAGTAAACAAGTTGACGAGTTGACAAGTTGTTTGCCTATAGACAACAAACGAATCATTCGCATAGTTTACTGACAACTCGTTTACTTGTCAACTTGTTTACTGACAGCATATCAAGGATATGCGAAACTTAAATATATTATAGTACGGCATTATCCTGGGCGCCAGTTTTAATCTTTTGAAGGGAAAGATATTAGATTTGTATCATGGCTCATCTTTTTTTATGAGGTAACAGCCCGAGTAAGTGAGACTGACTTCTTTTTCTGGCGTGTAATTCTGTAGGGTGAAGCTGGTGAGGATAAAGCGGTTGCCATTGTGGCGGCAGGGAATGTCGCGGGGCGTAAAGACGCTCAGCGCATCCCATTTGCGGAGGTCGCTGATACTGATTTTCAATGTGTCAACAGGCTTCTTGTCTTTGTAGATTGGCACTTGCAGCGTGTTTCCTTTAGGGCGCAACTGAGCTGCCTCTGTGTCAGTGTAAACGAGCATGGAGGCATATTGGCCGTCAAACTTTATCTCATGGCTCTCTGCCTTGTTTCTGCTGTAATAATAGTAGCTGTTGTTTTTGCTCTTCCCCTTAACTTTATCCTCAATAAGATTTTCAGCCTTCCACCAGCTTACGGAGTCGGATACTAATGTGCCTGCGGTCTTGTCCGACAAAATATCGTCAAGGTATTGGAGTCGGCTGTTCAGTTGTAGCGCCTCCTCGGCAGGAAGTGTGGTTATCCAGTTGAAATATGTATCCTCGCTCATTGGCAGTTTTCCTTTGTAACTGTTCTTTATGACAGTTTCCACTCGTTCGTGAATCCAGTTGCGTGTGAAGCTTGTGATGTTTACCGGCAGCACGGAGGTGATAAGGAAGAACGCTGCAAATGAGGCGGCAATCCACCACACACGGCGTACTCGGGAAAGGAACATGCCTACACAGACAACATAGAACCAGATGTTGAGCGTGAGCAGGTAGAGACGGTTGACCGTGACGCCATAGTCTGACAGCCGTCGGGCGATGCCTACGGTCATCAGTGCAAGCAGCGGCAGGATTACCGGCTGCAGGATGCGCACTATACGGTTGTCGGTCTTCGATGTGCCTTGTTTTAGCAGAGGGTACAGCCCAATCGCAATGGCAATGTTGCCGAAGGTGAGCGCTGAGACCAGATTTGACACCCAGCCGTCGGGCAGTTGCCATTCGATGATGATTTTTGCGAGATAGCCGTAGAGCACCGCCAGATAGCAGCCCAGCAGGGGGAGGAACAGGTAGTGGATGCTCTTGTGCATGAATGTCGACATCCGTGGTGTGCGGTCGTGTTTCTCCTCTTTTGCCGGAATGCGTCCGATAAATAGCAGGGCTGGGAGTGTCCACATGAAGAGAATGAACCATGTTGACCACCATTTTGATGACAGATCGATGTTAAACAGCTGTTCCACCGCCATTGTGAGTAGACTTATGCCGCCACACATTATGCCGCCGGTAATCCACGAGGTACATCCTGCAAGTAGCAGGCGCAGGGTGAAGTTCCATGAGGCAATATCGTCTTTCTCCCGGAAAAACGGGAGGATGAACATGCACAGTGTCAGCGCTGTTATTGCAGAGGCATGGCTCAGCACTATCTCCATGCTGGGGTTGGCGTAAATGGTGTAGATATAAGCGGCGTCTGCCAGCAGTGCGGTGTGTGCCACGGCATTTGCCGCCAGCTTGGTGTGCCTGTTCTTCACCTCCTCTCCCCACAGTTGCAGCACGGTGGTGAGCAGAATTCCCACCGCGAGGTAGTAGTTTATCGTTACATCCGCATCGTCGGGAAATAAGTCGCCGTCTGTCCATACTGTTGCCAGCCAGTAGATTGTCAGCATCGTGATGAAACACACGGTAACAGGGAAACGCCGCGCGCATTGCCTGATTGCCTGCGTCAGCATGTTTAGTGATAACATTTTCTTCATTTTGTTATTTTAAGTTTTATGGTAATTGGTATGTTTCTTGGTGCAAAAGTAATATATTTTTCTGACACATCAAAATATATGGATTAAAATCTTTCGGAAACCGTGACGCATTTCACACAATCATGAATTCCGCCATAACCATGTTGCTTACAAACACTCCCTGACGGGTGAGATGCAGGCGATTGCCGTCTTGTGCCAGCAGGCTGCTTGAGAGAAATTGTCGGGCGGTGTGTTCCGCTTTGATTCTCATTTCGTGTCCGAAGCGGGCTTCCATTTCGTCAAGGTCAATTCCCTCGGCGGTGCGCAGGCGCAGCATGGTATAGTCGTTGAGGCTCTCGGTGGGTGAGAGCAGTTCACGGTCGGTGGGCAGGATTCCCCGTTCGAGAGCTTCTATATATATAATAAGGTGTGGAGGATTGGACGAACGGGTGGTTTTGCCGTCAAACGAGTGGGCGGCGGCGCCTATGCCAAGATAGGGTGTGAGGTTCCAGTAGCTGCTGTTGTGCTGTGAGCGGTAGCCGTCGCATGCAAAATTGCTGATTTCGTAATGCTCATAGCCGGAGTGACGCATGGTGTCGATGAGCGCTTCGTACATTTTTCGCTCTGTCTCCTCTGGTGTTTCCATGATTTTGTTTTGCTCCAGCATACGGTAGAGTGGGGTGCCTTC